>JAHFPK010000051.1 GCA_023266715.1 Hyphomicrobiales bacterium
GTCGATGATCTGGCGGATGGTCGCCTGCTCCAACCCTAAAACCTTGTCGAGGAAAATGGGGCGGTCGAGGTCGGCTTCGCTGAAGCCATAGGAAGCGGGGTCAAGCTCCGGCTGGGCGGGCCGTTCCGCCAGTTTCAGGGGATCGAGATCGGCGGCGAGATGACCGCGCATGCGGAAGGCGCGGATCATCATGAGGGCGCGCACCGAATCCATGGTGGCCTTGCGCACTTCATCGACGGAAAGGCCCTTGCCTGTCTCCTTGGCCTTGGCTTCGATCCTGGTGCCAACAACCTTCTCTACGACGGTCCAGTTGCCGTCAAAGGCGGAGACGAGATCACCGGTTGGCGCCGGCGGCCAATCCTTGCGGGCCCACGAGGGACCCAAAACCTGTTTCTTGGCGGAGGCGGGATCATCGTCAAGACCGGCAAAAAACTGCCGCCAATGGATATCCACGGCGGCGGGGTTTTCCAGATATTTGGCGTAGAGCCCCTCGATGAACTGGGCATTTCCGCCATAGAGGAATGAGGATTGTTCAAAAGCCGTAATCAGATCAGTCTTGTTCATCGCCATCACTTCCGAAAGCCGGTAACTCTGTCCGGCCCTAAAGATATACTACCCAAAGTTTTCTTTGTCTTATCAACGTTTCAGTTTCTTCATTAATGTTTTGCCAAGCATTGCAGGCGAATCTGAGACGGCGATTCCGGCTCGTTTCATGGCCTCGACCTTGGATTCTGCCCCGCCCTTGCCGCCGGAAATTATGGCGCCAGCATGGCCCATGCGGCGGCCCGGCGGTGCGGTGCGGCCGGCAATGAAGCCCGCCATGGGTTTCTTGATCTTGGATTTGCGGATGAATTCGGCGGCATCTTCTTCCGCAGAGCCGCCGATTTCGCCAATCATGATGATGGATTCGGTCTTGGGGTCGGCCAAAAACATTTCGAGAATGTCGATGAATTCCGTGCCCTTGACGGGATCGCCGCCGATGCCAACGGCGGTCGTCTGGCCCAGGCCTTCCTGGGTAGTTTGAAATACGGCTTCATAGGTGAGCGTGCCCGAGCGCGAGACGATGCCAGCGGAACCCTTCTTGAAAATATTGCCCGGCATGATGCCGATCTTGCATTCTCCTGGAGTAAGTACGCCGGGGCAATTGGGGCCGATGAGACGGGTGTGGGAACCCGATAACGCCCGCTTTACCTTCACCATGTCCTGAACCGGAATACCCTCGGTGATGCACACCACCAGCGCAATTTCCGCATCGATGGCTTCGAGAATGGCGTCAGCCGCGAATGGCGGCGGCACATAAATCACTGAGGCATCGGCGCCGGTTTTTTCGCGGGCTTCCATCACGGTGTCATAGACGGGAAGGCCGATATGTTTGGTGCCGCCTTTGCCGGGAGTTACGCCCGCCACCATCTGGGTGCCATAGTCAATCGCCTGTTCCGTATGGAAGGTGCCGTTGTTGCCGGTAATGCCCTGGCAGATGACCTTGGTTTTCTTGTTGATGAGAATGGACATTAGAGCTTCCTGTTTTCCAAAGTATCTTTGATCTCTTTCAACAAGCGAATGATCTCTTGGTTCGACGATTGAATCTCCGAATTTGTCTTACGAATATCCTCGAACGGATTTGATTTTTTCATTCGAGAAATGAACCAAGCCCACATCCCCACAAGAATAACAAATGGCAACCAGTAAACCATGGTTTCATTGATCATCATTTGGTCACGCCGCTTCCTTTACCGCTTTGACGATCTTCTTGGCGGCATCGTCGAGGTTGTCGGCGGGGATAACGTTGAGGCCGGAATCCTCGATGATCTTCTTGCCGAGATCGACATTGGTACCTTCGAGGCGCACCACGAGGGGAACTTGCAGGCCCACTTCCTTTACGGCCGCAATCACGCCTTCGGCGATGACGTCGCATTTCATGATGCCGCCGAAGATGTTGACCAGAATGCCTTTGACGCGTGGATCGGCGGTGATGATCTTGAAGGCGGCAGTTACTTTTTCCTTGGTGGCGCCGCCGCCCACATCGAGGAAGTTGGCGGGTTCGGAGCCGTAAAGCTTGATGATGTCCATCGTCGCCATGGCAAGGCCCGCGCCGTTCACCATACAGCCGATGGAGCCATCGAGGGCGACGTAGGAAAGGTCATGCTTCGAGGCTTCGATCTCCTTGGCGTCCTCCTCGCTTTCATCGCGCAGAGCCATAATGTCGGGATGGCGGAAAAGGGCATTGGAATCAAAATTCATCTTGGCATCGAGGCAGATGAGCTGGCCGTCCTCGGTGATCACCAGCGGATTGATCTCGAGAAGACTCATGTCCTTTTCGGTGAACGCCCTGTAGAGCTGGCCCATCATCTTCACGCATTGCTTGACCTGGTCGCCTTCGAGTTTCAATGCAGTGGCAATGCGGCGGCCGACGAAAGGCGAATAGCCTGACGCGGGGTCCACATGGATGGTGGCAATTTTTTCAGGTGTTTTTGCAGCGACCTCTTCAATGTTCACGCCGCCTTCGGTGGAGGCGATGAAGGCTACGGTCGAGGTTTCGCGGTCCACGAGGCAGGAAAGGTAAACTTCCCTGGCAATGGCGGTGCCTTCCTCGATGTAGAGGCGCTGGACGAGTTTTCCCTGTGGTCCGGTTTGATGGGTCACTAGTGTCATGCCCAGCATGCGTTGGGCTTCGGCCTTCACCTCGGCCACGGATTTCACCACCTTCACGCCGCCACCCTTGCCGCGCCCGCCGGCATGGATCTGGGCTTTCACCACCCATGCGGGACCGGGCATGGACTCCGCCGCTTTCACCGCCTCATCAACGCTGAGGGCCGGATGGCCCTTGCCGGTCGGCACACCAAAGGAGCGCAAGACTTCCTTGGCCTGGTATTCGTGAATGTTCATTGGTGATAAACCTTAAGCGAGATCGGGGGCGATTTTCTTGGCGGCGTCCATCAGGGCTTCAACGGCAGTAATAGATTTTTTGAAACCAGCCTTCTCTTCGCCATCAAGCTTGATTTCAACGATGCGCTCAACGCCGCCTGCGCCGATCACCACAGGCACGCCCACATAGGTGTTGTTCACGCCATACTGGCCGGTGAGATGGGCGGCACAGGGCAGCACACGTTTTTTGTCTTTCAAATAGCTTTCCGCCATGGCGATACCAGCGGAGGCGGGGGCGTAATAGGCGGAACCGGTTTTCAGAAGGCCCACGATTTCGGCGCCGCCGTCACGGGTGCGCTGAACGATTTCATCAATGCGCTGTTGCGTGGTCCACTTCATGGCGACGAGATCGGGCACGGGGATTCCGGCAACGGTGGAATATTTCACCAGAGGCACCATGGTATCGCCATGGCCGCCGAGCACGAAGGCTGTCACATCCTCGACCGACACCTTGAACTCCTCGGCGAGGAAGTGGCGGAAGCGGGCGCTGTCCAATACTCCCGCCATGCCCACAACCTTATTGGCGGGAAGGCCCGAATATTTTTGCAGGGCCCAGACCATCACGTCCAGAGGGTTGGTGATGCAGATCACGAAGGCATCGGGAGCATATTTGGCAAGGCCGGCACCCACTTGCGCCATGACTTTCAAATTGATTTCGAGGAGATCGTCGCGGCTCATGCCGGGCTTGCGCGGAACGCCCGCAGTGACGATGCAGACATCGGCTCCGGCGATGCCCTCATACTTGTTGGTGCCGGAAAGATGCGAATTGAAGCCTTCGATGGGTCCCGATTGCGAGAGGTCGAGGGTTTTGCCCTGGGGAAGGCCTTCGGCGATATCGAAGACTACCACATCGCCAAGTTCTTTCAGGGCCGCAAGATGGGCCAGAGTGCCCCCGATCATGCCACCGCCGATCATTGCAATTTTCTTCCGAGCCATTTCTGCTGATCCTCTCAAACCCGCCTGGGGTGTCGTTTTTGCACTGCGAAAAGGGAGATTTCTTTAGGACTGATAGGGCGGGGCTTCAAGAAGAACTTATGACGCCCATTTCACTATTCAAGGCGTTTTTTGTGACAGAAATTCATGTTTCGACGATTTTTTGTCCCCACCAGGCAGCCGATTGCATTTCCTGCAGCCGCGAAACCGTGCGGGCGAACTCGAATCGATGGTCGCCCTGGGGATAAATCCGCTCCGGGGCAACGGCCGAGGACGCCACGAGGTGGCGCTTGGCATCATAAAGCGTGTCAATGAGCAGGACAAAGCGCTTGGCCTCATTTCGCTGACTGGTTTTGAGGGCCGGGATATTCTCCACGAACAGGGTTTGAAAGTGGGAGGCCAGCGCCAGATAGTCGGGCGGACCGAGAGGGGCCTCACAGAGTTCGGCGAAGGAGAATCTGGCACAGCCATGGGCACATTCGGGCACATGCAGGTTTCGCCCGAGGACGGCAATTTCGCAGGGCTCACCCTTTACAACGTCGGTCAGGCGTTCCCAGATTTTTTGGACATGGGCATCGGCCGTTGCTCCCATGGGCGTCACAAAACTTTCCCACGCCTTCACACGACCCAGGCGATAGTCCGTAGGGCTTGCCAGCGACACCACATCAAACCGGGTTTCCATAAGTTTGATTGCAGGCAGGAAGAGATTACGATTGAGGCCATCCTTGTAAAGCTGGCTGGGCGGCAGGTTGGAAGTTGTTACAATGACCGTTCCCTGGGAGAGCATGGCGTTAAACAGGCGTCCCACAATCATTGCATCGGCAATGTCGCTGATCTGCATTTCATCAAGGCATAAAACCTGTGCTTGTTTCGATAAGTCCTTGGCAATTTGCACCACCACATTGCCGTCTTTCAAAACCTGCCGGCGTTTGTGGATATCCTGCATGAAGGCATGGAAGTGGATGCGCCGCTTGGCCTGCACGTGAAGGTTTGCAAAAAACAAATCCATGAGCATGGTTTTGCCGCGGCCTACGTCACCGTAGATATAAATGCCCTTGGGCGTGCTGTTCTTGTTTATGAGCCGGGCAACGGCGCCGCGCTGTTGGCGGGCTTCAAGAGCCTCAGAAAGCCCATTCAGTTGGACCATGACAGCGGCCTGCGCATCGTCGCCACGAAGCTCGCTGCCTGCTATTTTTTCTGCATAGGCCTCAAGCAGCATGGTCAACCAAAAAATCGCAGGACATAGAGGAGCATGGCAATATAGACTGCAATAATTGCGACAAATCCAAAAGCCGCGATCGTGACCTGAAGAAATGAAAGCGGTTTAAGTCCATGGTCAATCAGGCGCGGTTTGATATTGGCGAGGATGGAAATGCCACCAAAGATGAGCAGGATGATTTGTTCGTAATAGAGGCCCGCGCCAGCAATCAACAGGCCGATGGCGAGCAGGCCAAAGCGCGCATATCCGCCCATGAGCTTAGCCAGGACCGAGCGCAGGGCCACGCCGCCATCGAGGGGTTCCACGGGCAGGAGATTGAAGAGGTTGAGGCCGATCACGACAATCCCCGATTTGATCAGCCATTCGGGAAGGGCCATGCCAAACATCAGGGGAAGGGTGATGGCAAAAGCCAGAAGAATGCTGAAGCCCGGCCCCATGAGGGCGGCAAATACGGCCTGGGCCTGGGTTTGGTAAGGCAGGCGCGGCATGGCCAGGGCACCGAGAAAGGGCAGAAAAATCATGCGCCCCCAGGGCTGGCCGATCAGGCGGTAGGCCAGGAGATGGCCGAATTCATGGACAAGAAGGGCCGCCACCAGCAGCCCCGAAATCAGCCAGCCCAGCATAAGGGCAAAGGCCACGAGGCTCAGGAAACCGGTGACGATGGCAACCCCGGCAGAAATAATTACATGGGTTCTTTCATTGGGCTTGCCGGTTTCAGCCAGGCCTTTCAGTCGGTAGGCCCCGCCCCAGAGATCGGCGCGGGCAAGGATTTGCGCGATGAGGGGACGCGGCCCCCAGTCATATTTCAACTGCAGCTTTGTGCCGTCAATTCGAGGCACGGTTTCAACGGCAATTTTCAGAAGCTCATTGTTGAGGGATTTTCCCTCCAGCCCTTCGCGGCAAAGTTCAAGGTAATTTGGTTCGCGCCGTTCCGTCACGCGAAAATCGGCCTGGTTGCTTTGCTGGCTGCCGGTTGAAAGGGTTGTCACATAGGTCATGCGGAAAATCTGTCGGGCAGCATCAATGAGTTCGGACGTCACCGTCGTGCGGTTCCAGTTCTGCACTTTCCCGTCATGGAGATCGACAAGGGCAAAGACCTTTTCTGGCGGGGCTTTCACCAAGACAGAAGCGCGGGGGTTCACCTTACGGCGAAAGCCCAGAAGCGCCAGCAGAATGAGAATTAAGGGAAGCTCAAGGCCGGCGTTAAAGATGAATTCTGGCATTTGTCCTCAGGGTTTGCCGTTACTTACGGGGCGCCCCGCCTGATGCGCAATTGAAAAACGCCTACAGGCCTAATAAAAGCTTGGCCCATGCCCCAAAGCATCGTTGTTGCCGCACTCTATAAGTTTGTCACCCTGAAGGATTTCACGTCCCTTCGGCAACCCTTGCTGGCGACCATGAAGGCCCATGGGGTGAAGGGAACGCTGCTCCTGGCTGAAGAGGGCATTAATGGAACGATCAGCGGCACGCGTGCTGCCATTGACGGGTTTTTGAATTATCTTAAGTCGGACCCGCGCTTTGCAGATCTCGATCACAAGGAATCCTTCTGTGACGAGAATCCTTTTTACCGCAGCAAAGTGAAGCTCAAGAAGGAAATCGTGACCATAGGGGTTAACGGCGTTGATCCCAACAAACAGGCCGGCACCTATGTGGAACCCAAGGACTGGAATGCACTGATTGCCGACCCCAATGTTCTGCTCATTGATACGCGCAATGACTATGAGGTAGCCCTTGGCTCCTTCGAAGGTGCGGCGGATCCCAACACCTCCAGCTTCGGCGAATTTCCGAAATTTGTCGGCGAGAACCTTGACCCTGGGCGGGACCGGAAAGTCGCCATGTTCTGCACCGGAGGCATTCGCTGCGAGAAGGCGTCAAGTTATCTGCGGAACCAGGGCTTTCGCGAAGTTTATCATTTGAAGGGCGGCATTCTCAAATATCTTGAGGAGGTTCCGAAGGAGAACAGCAAGTGGCAGGGCGATTGCTTTGTCTTTGACCAGCGCGTGGCGGTGGGGCAGGGCCTCGTTCCCAGCGAGATCGAATTGTGCCATGGATGCCGCATGCCGCTCGACCCTGCTGACAAATTTTCCGCGCTTTATGAAGAGGGTGTGAGCTGCCCGAAATGCTTTGCGAGCTTGAGCGAAAAATCCAAGGCTTCAGCGCGCGAACGGCAGAAGCAGATTGATCTGGCGAAGAAACGGAAGCAGCGGAAACCGATTGGGAGTTAGTCCCAATTACTCTCCATGGTCGCCCTTCGAGGCGACCATCCAGTGGTTGTCACAAGCTCGAAGTCTGGGTGGTCGGGTCAAGCCCGACCATGGAGAGATTTGGAATTTACCGTTTCTTCTTTTTCCAGGCGGCTTTCTTTTCTTTGAAGTCGGGCCCGTCGCCTTCCGCTCTTGGTTTGCCAGCACCCTCGAATTTGGGCCTGTCTGCATCTCCGTGAGGTTTTCTGTCTTCGTAGCGCGGCTTTTCGGCACCGTGTCTTGGTTTGAATTTTGGTTTGTGTTCAAAATTGCGGGGCGACTTGCTGGCCTCATGGCCGCCTTTCAGCAATTCAATCTTCACGTCCTCGTCATCGGCAACCAGGCAGGCGATGGTGAAGCGTTCAACGACGGCGTTGGCGATTTCGAATCTGGTTTCATTGTCGGTGATGCGAATGGCGCCGATATCGGCCTTCACGACCTTGCCCCGCCTACAAATCATGGGCAGCAGCCATTTGGGATCGGCATTGTTCTTGCGGCCGATATCAAGGCGAAACCAAGTGAAGTTGCGGGGCTCGGAGGAATGCGCACCGCGGCGCGCGGGTTTTGCCTCGCGGAAATCGCGGCCCGGACCGGGATCAAACACATCTTCTGCGGCGGGCAGCCTAGCGCGATAAACCCGTACAAGGGCCGCAGCAATTTCTTCAGGTGCACGCATGGCCAAAACCGATCGCGCCATTTCCAGCTCCTCTTCGCTGCTGATCTCGGTCAGCAGCGGGTCCTGCAGCATGCGTTGCTGATCGAGCTTTCGAATGTCATCGGCGGAAGGCGGTCCGCTCCATTGGGGCTTCACTTTCGCGGCAGACAACATTTGTTCGGCCTTCCTGCGGCGCGAGAGCGGAATGAGCACAACACTCACGCCCTTTTTGCCAGCTCTTCCCGTGCGACCGCTGCGATGCTGCAAAATTTCTGCATCGTTGGGCAGGTCGGCGTGAATGACGAGGCCGAGGTTCGGCAAATCAATGCCGCGGGCCGCCACGTCGGTTGCCACACAGACGCGAGCCCGGCCATCGCGCAGCGCTTGCAGGGCGTGGTTGCGTTCACCCTGGCTCAATTCGCCGGAAAGATAGACGGCGGCAAAGCCACGCTCCAACAGGGTTGCATGCAAGTGACGCACATGGTCCCGGGTGTTGCAGAACACGATGGTGCTTTGGGCCTCGACAAAGCGCAACACATTCACCACCGCATGTTCAACTTCATTGGGTGCCACCCGAATGGCGCGGTACTCAATGTCGGCATGGGCGCGTTCACCGCCTGAGGCCTCAATGCGGAGCGCATTGCGCTGATAGCGCTTGGCTAGATTGGCAATGGTCTTTGGCATGGTTGCAGAAAACAACAATGTACGGCGTTCGGCAGGCGTTGCCTCCAGAATGAATTCAAGGTCTTCACGAAAGCCGAGATCGAGCATTTCATCGGCTTCATCAAGAACCACGGCCTTGAGATCGGTAATGTTCAACACGCCGCGTTCGAGATGATCGCGCAGGCGTCCAGGTGTGCCCACAATGATATGGGCGCCATCACTCAATCTCCTGCGTTCGCGCTTGGGATCCATGCCGCCGACGCAGGAGAGAATGCGAGCGCCGGTATAATGGTAGAGCCATTCCAGTTCGCGTTCGACCTGCATGGCGAGTTCGCGGGTTGGTGCCACAATGAGAGCCACGGGGGAAGCTTCTGGTGAAAATCTTTCTGCCTCGCCGAGAAGTGTAGCGGTAATGGCCAGGCCATAGGCCACGGTTTTGCCGGAACCGGTCTGGGCCGAGACGACGAGGTCACGACCCTCCGCCTTGGCCTCAAGAACGGCAAGTTGCACCGGGGTCGGATCTTCATATTTGCGTTCGGTTAGGGCGCGCGCGAACGGGGCGGGGGTTAAGGGAAATGCCAATTGATTAGTTGCTTTTCTAACGGAGTTGAGGCGGGCAAACTGGACGCCGTGTCCATGGATGCCGCATGCCGGGCGCCTCATAGAGCAGTTCATGGCAAAACACCATGGTGGAAGGTTTTCGCCCGTAATCGCTATTTCGGATCGATCAACGCCACATGGGGGCTGGCATGGCGGGGGAGTTTGCCGACGAGCCTTGGATCGTCGTGGATTTCGACCATCAGGCTGTAGGGCGTGAAGCCCGAACGCTTGTAGAAGCCAATCGCGTTGGGGTGGTCGAAGTGGCAGGTGTGCACCCAGAAGCGGGTGATGGGTTTTTCCCAGGCCCTCCGGATTGCGATATTCATCAGTGCGCGGCCTAGACCGCTGCCAATGGCTTCTTTTGCGAGACCGAAGAAAGCTAGTTCACAGTTGGGCATATCCTTGAAATCAAGTTCCAGCAGGCCAATCGCATTTTCATCAAGGTAAAGCGCGTAGGAATCTACTTGCGGGTTGTCAAGGATTGCTGCGAGCTTTTCATCGGGCATGATGAGGCGTGAGAACCACATCAGGTCTTCGCCCACTTTGCGGAATATGCTGCGATAACTGTCGAGGTCTTTCACATCGACGCGCCGCAATGAATAGCCCGCCGGCAGAGATGCATCCTTGCTTTTTGGTTTGGATGTCATCTCAAGACAGGTCACCACATTGGCGAGCCTGCCTTTCGGCAACTCGTAGTAACCCAAGGGCAGATCAAGTTTCTGCATCAATTACCGCATCGTCGGAATTGAAAACTGCGCGCCTTCCTTGGTGCCGGATGGCCAGCGCGACGTCACCGTTTTCGTCTTGGTGTAGAAGCGAATGGAATCCGGTCCATGCTGGTTGAGATCGCCGAAGCTCGAAGCCTTCCAGCCGCCGAAGGTGTGATAGGCCAGCGGCACCGGGATGGGCACATTCACGCCCACCATGCCAACCTGCACTTTGCTCGCAAAATCGCGGGCCGCATCGCCGTCACGGGTATAGATCGCAACACCGTTGCCATATTCATGGTCGTTGCAGAGGCCTAAGGCTTCGTCATAGGTCTTGGCGCGCAGCACGCCGAGCACGGGGCCGAAAATTTCTTCCTTGTAGATCCGCATGTCCTTGGTCACGTTGTCGAAGAGCGAGCCGCCGAGGAAATAGCCGTTCTCGTAGCCCTGCATCTTGAAGCCGCGGCCATCCACTTTCAGGGTGGCGCCTTCCTTCACGCCGATGTCGATGTAGCTCTTCACGCGGTCGAGCGCCTGCTTGGTGACCAGCGGGCCATAGTCGGCTTCGCGATCGGTCGAAAGGCCGATCTTCAATTTCTCAACGCGCGGCACGAGCTTGTCGATGAGCGCATTGGCAGTGCCTTCGCCCACGGGCACAGCAACCGAGATCGCCATGCAGCGTTCGCCGGCCGAGCCGTAGCCCGCACCGATGAGGGCATCGACGGCCTGGTTCATATCAGCATCGGGCATGATCACCATGTGGTTCTTGGCGCCGCCGAAGCACTGAGCGCGTTTGCCTGTTGCTGTCGCCCCGGCATAAACATATTGCGCGATTGCCGTGGAGCCCACAAAGCCCACGGCCTTGATGTCGGGATCATTCAGGATGGCATCAACGGATTCTTTGTCGCCGTTCACCACATTCAAAATCCCTGGCGGCAGGCCCGCTTCAAGGAAAAGTTCGGCGATGCGCATGGGGCAGGAGGGGTCGCGCTCGGACGGCTTCATGATGAAGGCATTGCCCGCGGCAATGGCAGGCGCGCATTTCCACAGGGGGATCATGGCGGGGAAGTTGAAAGGTGTGATGCCCGCTACAACACCGAGCGCCTGGCGCATCGAATACATGTCGATGCCGGGGCCAGCACCGTCGCTGAATTCACCCTTCAGGAGGTGGGGCACGCCGCAGGCAAATTCCGCCACTTCGACACCGCGCTGCAAATCGCCCAGCGCATCGGGAACAGTCTTGCCATGTTCCATGGAAATCAGGGTGGCCAGCTCTTCCTTGTGCTTGGCGGCGAGGTCGAGGAATTTCATCATCACGCGGGCGCGGAACTGGGGGTTCTTGGCGGCCCAGGCGGGCTGCGCCGCTTTGGCATTTTCGACGGCGGCGCGCATCTCTGCTTTGGAGGCAAGGGCCACCTTGGCCTGCACTTCGCCTGTATTGGGGTTGAAGATATCGGCAAAGCGCCCCGAGGTGCCCTTGACCTGCTTGCCACCGATAAAGTGCCCGATTTCCTTGACCATTTTGAACTCTCTTTGATTCCCGTTTTGTTGGATATAAGACCTGAAGAGGCCGCCCATTAGCATCAGATTAGTCCTTATAGACCAGCCAGAGCAAATATGGAATAAATATTTCTTTGCTTAGCTAAAATAGAATTTTTATTCTATTTCGTTAGGGGCGCGGCGCCGAAAAGCACGCTGAATTGTTTGCACCAGATGGCGACCGATTTGAATTTGGCGGGGTCGAAATCAGACGGCAGTAAAAGCTTCTGGCCGCCCGTGGGGGAGCCCAGTTTTCCGGCATCGACAAATTCATTGCCGGTGATTGCGTCGCCGTCCTGCGGGTCGGCGGAAACGCTGAGATAGACGAAGAGGTCCGGTCCCGGCGTTGTACTGAAATCGTCGCCAAGGCGCAGTTCGTATTTGCCGTTTTCCAGTTTGACCAGGCTCACGCCGCCACTGGCCGTATCGGCTGGCGCATAGTTGCCGCCATGAAAGACGCCGTTGCTAATTGCTGTTTCGGCGGCCTGGGCATGGGTTGCGAGCAACATGGCAGCGGCGGCAATTGCGTATTTCATGGGGATGTCTTTCCTAGATAGGGCGAAGATCGCACTCGGGGAAAACTCGCGCAATTCACAAGGAGTTGAGTTACATTTCCTTCGGCAGGTGAACCGAGGGGATCCAGACAAAGCCCTCATCATCAATAATCATGCATTCGCGCAGGCCATGGGGCTTGTCGAGGCTGCCTGAAAGCACGGTCCAGCCGCCGGCCTTGGCGTTGGCCTCGGCGACACCGGGATCGCACCCATAAACCCTGAGCTCAACACCAATGCCGCGGGCCTCAACTCCCTTCACGATCCCGGAAAGCGGATTGCCCTTATAGGTGTCGTCATGGTGAAACATGAAGTCGCCGCCATTCAGTTTCATGGCGGCAAAACGGTCATTGGCATAGAAAGCCGTGGCACCTAGGACATCAACGGCAAACTTCACGGCGCGGGGCACATCCCTGACAATCAAGTTGAAGCCCAGGCCTCTGAGAGAGCGGCCATAGTCGGGAGCGGAAACGGGTGGCGCGGCGTTGGGGTCGCTGGGTTTCATGCCAGCATTTGAACGCTTTCGGTCGCTTCCTGTCCATTCCACTTCACGGTGCAGGCGGGAATCCGGTTGGCCTCGGAAACTCCAAAGCGGCGCATGGCCAGCAGAAAGAGCACGGCGGCGTCGGAGACGAGTTCGGTCAGGTCTTCCGCGTCGAGATTTTCTTCCAGCATTTCGCTGAGGCGCTGGCCCGCGAGCGCGGTCATGGCGTTGAGATCGTTAAGGGGAAGCGAAATGGCAGTTTCCCAGCTTTCAATAAGGTCCTCGTGCTTGATTTCAGCAATGACATAGCTGCCGATCATGAGGGGCAGGTTGCCGCGGAGCTGTATGCTGTGAACCCGTTCATCGGCGCAGTCCTGCCCGGGGCAGGTCAGGGTGAAAACGGGGAATTCATCGTTGGCATGGGATTCGCTACGCATGGGGTACACCTTTTACAGAATCTTGAGTTTGCGCTTCGATTGTTGCTGTTCCGTTAATCATCTTACTTTGGCTTGTGGCAAACGGCCTCGACATTGTTGCCGTCGGGATCAAAGACAAAAGCACCGTAATAATTTTCATGGTAGTG
>JAHFPK010000314.1 GCA_023266715.1 Hyphomicrobiales bacterium
CGTCATGGTGCTGATCAAGATGGGCGTTCTGGCGTTCTTCGTGGTGATTGCCGTTACGGGCTTTAAAGCTTCCAATTTGCAGCCCTTCGCGCCTTTCGGCTGGGGCGGCATCAGTGCCGCCGCGGGCACCATCTTCTTCACCTATGTGGGTCTCGATGCGGTCTCAACCGCCGGTGAAGAAGTCATCAATCCGAAACGCAATCTGCCGCTGGCCATTATTGCCGCCTTGATCATCGTGACTTCGCTTTACATTCTCGTGGCGGTCACGGCGTTGGGTGTGCAGCCCGCCGACCAGTTTGACGGGCAGGAAGCGGGCCTTGCCACCATCCTGCAAAACATAACGGGCTCCAACTGGCCAGCTCTCATTCTGGCGGCGGGTGCGGTAATCTCGGTGTTCAGCGTAACCCTCGTGGTGCTCTACGGCCAAACGCGCATTCTCTTTGCCATGTCGCGCGATGGCATGATCCCGGAAGTTTTCCACCGGGTGAATCCGCGCACCATGACGCCGGTGCTCAACACGATTGTGGTGGCCCTGTTTGTGGGTTCCATCGCAGCCTTCGTGCCTGATGCCGTGCTGTGGGATTTGACCAGCATGGGAACCCTCGTGGCATTCATGGTGGTGTCGGCCGGTGTGATGGTCCTGCGCCGCACGAGGCCCGACATGCCACGCGGCTTCAAGGTGCCGTTCTATCCCGTGCTTCCTATCCTCAGCATTCTTTCCAGCCTCTATCTGGTTTACAATCTTAATCCGACGACCTTTAAACTCTTCGGCGTCTGGCTGTTTTTTGCGGCGATCTTCTATTTCACCTACAGCGCCCGCAATTCCAGACTTGAAAAGACAGCGGGAGCGAAAGCATGAAATATCTCGTTGGATTTTCACCCGATCAGGGCGGGCGGGAGGCCTTGGCACTCGCCGCCGTCCTGGTCCGCAGCAGCGGCGGCAGCATCGTCGTCTGCAATGTGATCCCGGAAACCTGGGGCCATCCTTCCATGGCCCGTGTCGATGCGGAATATGCAACCTTCCTTGAGCAGCACGCCAAAAAGGCTCTGGCCAAGGCCCGACAAGCCTTGGGCAAAGGCATATCGGCGGAATTCATTTCGCGCAGCGCTGCTTCGGCCCGCGAAGGCCTGTTGCAGACGGCATCCGATGTGGGCGCCGATTGCGTCGTGCTGGGCTCGGCCCGCGCGGCACCTCTCGGGCGGTTTGCCGAAGGTAGTGTGACCTCCGGCATCCTGCATAGTGCGTCCCTTCCCGTCGCACTTGCACCAAAGGGTTATTCCCCAGGCCCTCGGGCCCGCGTCAAACGCATCACCTGCGCTTTTTCGGGCGCCAAGGACTCAAGCTCTCTGGCACGCCGCAGCGTTGGCCTGTGTGAATCCTTCAATGCGCCGCTACGCTTGGCAACGCTTGTTGTGCGTGACAAGCAGATGTATCCAACGGGTGCAGGCTATAGCGCCGAAAATCTGGTTTCCAACCAGATGAAGCGACAGGCAAATGCCGCCCAGGCCGAAGTCATCGCAAACTGGACGTCACCGGTAAAACTGGCCGGTGCCATAGGCGATGGCAAAACCTGGCGCGCGGCGATGGATTCATTGTCCTGGAAAGACGCCGAGGTGATGGTTGTGGGCTCCAGCGGGCTTGGTCCCATCCTGCGGGTTTTCCTCGGCTCGAATTCCGGTAAGATCGTCTGCAATTCCCCTGTGCCTTGCATCATCCTGCCCCGTGGCGGTGAAGCGGACGCGGCTTAGGCGATTGCCGTCCATGGCCTCGTGAAGTTTCGTGGGATAAGGTCGCGAGGCCCACAGCAATTGTTTCAAGGACAAACACTCATGACAACCCGTAAATTCAATCAACCTCTTGGCGGCAATGAAATGCCCCGCTTCGGCGGCCCCGCCACCATGATGCGCCTGCCTTCGCAAGCAAATGCCAAGGGGCTGGATGCTTGCTTTGTCGGTATTCCCCTCGATATCGGCGCCTCAAACCGCGCGGGTACGCGCCATGGTCCGCGTCAGATCCGCGCTGAATCCTGCCTCATCCGCCCCTACAACATGGCAACCCGCGCCGCGCCCTATGACAGCCTGATGGTAGCTGACATCGGCGATGTAGCCATCGACACTTTCAACCTGCCCAAATGCATGGACATCATCACCAATGCCTATAATGCAATCTTGGACGAAGGCTGCAAGCCGCTGACGCTCGGTGGTGATCATACCATTGCCTATCCAATCCTGCGCGCCATCGCCAAGAAGCATGGACCCGTTGGTCTCATCCACGTGGATGCCCATGCGGATATCAATGAGGCCATGTTTGGCGAACCCATCGCCCACGGCACACCTTTCCGTCGCGCTGTTGAGGATGGACTGCTTGATACCAGGCGCTGCATACAGATCGGCCTACGCGCCACCGGTTACGCCGCCGATGATTTCGATTGGCCGCGTCAACAGGGCTTCCGTGTGGTGCAGGCCGAAGACTGCTGGCACAAGTCGCTCACCCCTCTCATGGATGAAGCACGCAAGCAGATGGGGCATGGCCCTGTCTATTTGAGCTTCGATATCGACAGTCTCGACCCCGCCTTCGCGCCCGGCACCGGCACGCCGGAAATCGGCGGCCTTACCACGGTTCAGGCCCTGGAAATCATTCGCGGCTGCTGGGGAATGGATCTCGTGGGCTGCGATCTCGTTGAAGTTTCACCGCCATACGATCCATCGGGAAACACGGCGCTGACGGCAGCCAATCTGCTGTTTGAAATGCTCTGCGTCCTGCCCGGCGTGAAAAGAAGATAAGGGGAGCCACGAAAATGGCAACATGCGGAGAATACCTGGTCCGGCTGCTCGAAGCTTACGGCGTTGAAATCATCTTCGGCATTCCGGGCGTGCATACGGTCGAACTCTATCGCGGCCTTCCGGCCACCAAAATCCGCCACATCACGCCCCGCCATGAGCAGGGCGCGGGCTTCACGGCCGATGGTTATGCGCGCGTGACGGGAAAGCCCGGCGTGTGCTTCATCGTGACGGGTCCTGGCATGACGAACATCTCCACCGCCATGGGCCAGGCTTTTTCCGACTCTGTGCCCATGCTGGTAATCTCTGCAGTGAACGAACGCTCTCATCTCGGCATGGGACAGGGGCGCTTGCATGAGTTGCCATCCCAGCGTGGTCTCACTGCGGGCGTCACTGTATTCAGTCACACATTGCTTGATGCCGCGCAATTGCCGGAAGTTCTGGCCAAGGCCTTTGCCGTATTCAACAGCCAGAGGCCCGGCCCGGTTCACATCGAAATTCCCCTTGATGTCATCGTGGCGCAAGTTGAGGACAAGAAGCCTGAGCCGTGGGCCCTGCCGTCACGCGTTGCCCCGGCACCGGAGAGTGTCACGCGTGCGGTGGCTATCCTGCGCAAGGCAAAGCGACCTTTGATCATCGCCGGCGGTGGTGCCGCCGATGCGGCTTCCGAAATTCGCTTGATCGCAGAGC
>JAHFPK010000315.1 GCA_023266715.1 Hyphomicrobiales bacterium
TGCGGTTTCAATGCCTTCGATGATGCGCGCATGAAATTCGACGTGCGCTTCTATCTCGTCTCCATCCTTTTCATCATCTTCGATCTCGAAGTGGCGTTTCTCTTTCCCTGGGCCGTGAGCCTGAAGGAGATCGGCGGTTTGGGCTTCTGGTCCATGATGGTATTCCTGGCCATCCTGACCGTTGGTTTCGTGTATGAATGGCGCAAAGGAGCACTCGAATGGGATTGATCGAGACTGCTGCCCCCGAACAGCGCGAATACTTCACCGAAATTAACGCGGAACTGGCTGACAAGGGATTTCTGGTCACCTCCACCGATGACCTCATCAATTGGGCCCGCACCGGTTCGTTGATGTGGATGACCTTCGGCCTTGCCTGCTGTGCCGTTGAAATGATGCACACTTCGATGCCGCGTTACGATGTAGAGCGTTTTGGCTTCGCGCCGCGCGGCTCACCCCGCCAGTCCGACGTGATGATTGTCGCTGGAACCCTGACCAACAAAATGGCCCCTGCATTGCGCAAGGTTTACGACCAGATGCCGGAACCCCGCTATGTGATTTCCATGGGCTCCTGCGCCAATGGCGGCGGCTACTATCATTATTCCTATTCCGTGGTGCGCGGCTGCGACCGCATCGTGCCGGTGGATATTTATATTCCAGGCTGCCCGCCAACCGCTGAGGCGCTGCTCTATGGCATTCTGCAATTGCAGAAAAAGATTCGCCGCATTGGCACGATTGAGCGCTGACCATGGCTGAAAACCTGTCTGTACTGGGCGTTCACATCGCGGCAAAACTTGGCTCCGCCGTAACGGGTCACTCAGTGACATTTGGCGAACTGACGATTACAGCCGAGGCCGCTGAGATCAACACCGTACTTGCTTTCCTGAGGGATGATCCGGAATGCCGCTTTGTCTGCTTCATTGACATATGCGGCGCTGACTATCCCGCCCGCGAG
Source organism: Hyphomicrobiales bacterium (assembly GCA_023266715.1). Lineage (GTDB taxonomy): Bacteria > Pseudomonadota > Alphaproteobacteria > Rhizobiales > Aestuariivirgaceae > Aestuariivirga. Next base: position 953 of record JAHFPK010000315.1, read on the forward strand.
AAACGCTTTGATGTCGTCTACCACTTGCTGTCGCCTTACAAGAACCAGCGTATCCGCGTGAAGGTCCAGGCCGATGAGGACACCCAGGTGCCAAGCGCCATCCCCGTGTATCCGGCTGCAAACTGGTATGAACGCGAAACCTTTGATCTCTATGGCGTGCTGTTCTCGGATCATCCCGACCTTCGTCGCATTCTGACCGACTATGGCTTTTCCGGTCATCCCCTGCGCAAGGATTTCCCGCTCACCGGCCACGTGGAAGTCCGTTACGACGATGAAGCCAAGCGCGTGGTCTATGAGCCGGTAAAGCTCATCCAGGAGTTTCGCTCCTTTGATTACCTGTCGCCATGGGAGGGAACATCCTATGTGCTTCCCGGTGATGAAAAAGCGAAATGAGCGAATAGTAAATAGTGAGTAGTGAGTGGTGAAAAGGAGAGTCTTGAATCGCAATTAATTCCTATCGGGACCTAAAAGTCTGGAGGTCGGCAATGCAGATAGCCGAAGATATCTACAAATTGACAAGGGATTTCCCCCGCGACGAGATGTATGGCATGACAAGCCAGATGCGCAGAAGTTCGGCATCAATTGCAGCGAATATTGCGGAAGGTTATGGCAGGGAAAATCGTGGTTCGTTTGTCCAGTATCTAAGAATTGCCCAAGGCTCCTTGAAAGAAACTGAAACACACTTGTTGCTGAGTGAACGTGTTGGATTGCTGAAGAGAAAACAAATTGAGAGTTTGCTGGAACAATCAGATGAACTTGGCCGCATGTTGCGCTCGCTCATACGTGCCGTGCAACGCAAGACAGCGAGCAATTGAAGTGACCACTACTCACTACTCACTACTCACTTCTCATTGCACTCAAGTTGCTTACAGGTGCAATCTTGTCTGAAGCCACTGTCAGAAACTTCTCAATCAACTTTGGCCCCCAACATCCGGCGGCGCATGGCGTTTTGCGCCTCGTGCTTGAGCTTGATGGCGAGGTCGTTACCCGTGTCGACCCCCATATCGGCCTTCTTCATCGCGGCACGGAAAAGCTGATCGAATACAAGACTTACCTGCAAGCCTTGCCTTACTTTGATCGATTGGACTATGTGGCGCCGATGAACCAGGAGCATGCCTATGCTCTGGCCGTGGAAAAATTGCTTGGCATATCAGTGCCAAAGCGCGCCCGGCTTATTCGCGTTCTCTACTCTGAGATCGGCCGGCTGCTGTCCCATCTCTTGAATGTCACAACCCAGGCCATGGACGTGGGCGCCTTGACGCCGCCACTCTGGGGCTTTGAAGAGCGTGAGAAGCTCATGGTGTTTTATGAGCGCGCTTCAGGTTCACGCATGCATGCGGCCTACGTACGCCCCGGCGGGGTGCATCAGGACCTACCTCAGAAACTTGTCGATGATATCGGCCATTTCTGCGAGACTCATCCCAAGGTTTTGGATGATATTGAAATGCTACTTACCGAAAACCGTATTTTCAAGCAGCGCAACGTGGATATCGGCGTTGTGTCTCTCGACCAGTGTTTCGCCTGGGGCTTCTCCGGCGTCATGGTGCGGGGTTCCGGTGCCGCCTGGGATTTGCGCAAGGCCCAGCCCTATGAATGCTATGCCGAAATGGATTTTGATATTCCTATCGGCAAGAACGGCGACAATTATGACCGCTACCTCATCCGCGTGCAGGAAATGCGCGAGAGCGTGAAGATCATGAAGCAGTGCGTGGCTCAGCTTTCAAGCCCGGCGGGGCAGGGACCGATTTCATCGAGCGATGGCAAGATCGTGCCGCCCAAGCGCGCCGAGATGAAACGCTCAATGGAAGCCCTTATTCACCACTTCAAGCTCTACACCGAAGGCTACAAAGTGCCGGAAGGCGAAGTCTATGCCGCTGTTGAAGCACCGAAAGGAGAGTTCGGCGTCTATCTCGTTAGTGATGGTTCAAACAAGCCCTACCGCTGCAAACTGCGCGCCCCGGGCTTTGCCCACTTGCAGGCCATGGATTTCATGTGTCGCGGCCACATGCTGGCCGACGTCTCAGCCGTCTTAGGTTCCCTCGATATCGTATTTGGTGAGGTTGATCGATGAGCGTTCGCCGTCTTGATCCAGTTCAGCCCGAAAGCTTCGCCTTCAGTGCGGAGAACATGAGTTGGGCTAAAAAAACCATCGGCAACTATCCCGCAGGCAAACAGGCGTCAGCCGTAATTGCCCTGTTGTGGCGCGCGCAGGAACAGAATGCGGGCTGGCTCTCCAAGCCTGCTATGGAATATATCGGCAAGATGCTGGATATGACGTTCATCCGGGTTTATGAAGTCGCCACTTTCTACACCATGTTCCAGCTCTCGCCCGTGGGCAAGAAAGCTCACGTTCAAGTGTGTGGCACCACGCCATGCATGCTGCGCGGTGCAGAAGATTTGAAGAAAGTCTGCCAGCACAAGATTCACCACGATCCCCACCATCTTTCTGCTGATCGAAACTTTTCATGGGAAGAGGCGGAGTGCCTTGGTGCCTGCGTAAATG
>JAHFPK010000316.1:0-1525 GCA_023266715.1 Hyphomicrobiales bacterium
CTGGCACTGACGCTGGCCATTGCAAAAGGCGATCTTCCCAAACACGCGCTGCACAATCTCATCACCGCCCGCGAATTTGATCTTTATGATGATCCTATGCCAAGCCTTGCTGATCTCGAAGGCTATCTCGGTGAAACCTCATCCTCTCTCATTCAGATGGCCGCACTGATTCTTGGAAAAGGCGCAGCGGAAGCAGCCGGTCTCGCTGGTGTTGCGTTCGGGCTTGCAGGGGTATTGCGGTTGCAAAAAGCCCGTTACCTTCCACGCGACATGGTTCAAAGCCTTGGTGAAAAGCAAACCATTAGACAAATGTGCATGCATGCCCGCAAACGCCTGAATGAAGCAAGGGCATTGCATGAAACCATTCCAGCCACTGCCATGGCCGCCTTTTTGCCAGTAAGCCTGACGGAACTCTATTTGTCCCGAATCGAACGCGTTGGCACGCTTGAGGTCTCACAGTTCCGTCGCCAGATTACACTCTGGTGGGCGGCACGAAATAATCGCTTCTGAAAGGAATTCCCATGGGACTGGCCGCACGATTTGAGAAACTTGTTCCCGACATTGCAGCCGTTCTGGCGCGCTTTCCCATTCCGTCAGCACTTTCGGTTTTGCTCTGCGCTTACGTCAACTTCGTTTCGATAGGCAGCGGCTGGAATGATGATGGTGAAGTGATCGCAGGTGCCGGCGCTGCCTTCCTTGCATCCGGTGCCGCCCATCTATTTTCCGAGAGCCGCGGGATATCCCGCGTTACCAGAATCCTGATTGCCTTTGTTGCAGCCTTAGTGGCAGCGGCTTTGGGCTATTTCACCAAAATCTTTGACAGCAATCTGCTCTATCTCTTCACCGGCCTCGTTCCCGTTTTGATGATCTCGCCCTATCTGAAAGACCATGCAAAGCAGGGTGCGCTTTGGCTGTTCAACCTGCGCCTGGGCCTTGCGGTTCTTTTATCGGTTATCGTAGCGGCTCTTTTTGCGGCGGGACTCTCGGCCATTGTTGAATCCCTGAATTTTCTTTTCGATGCCAACCTCCATGGCGATCTTCATGAACATATTTGGACCACCGCTGCATCGCTGATTGCTCCCATCTACGGCCTGTCGTTGATGTCAAAGAACCTTGAAGAGGAAGTTGATATTGCTGGCCAGAAAGATACGTTATTGGCGCGTGGCGTTTCGGTGCTGGTGAACTATGTACTGGTGCCCGTCATCCTCATCTATGCACTCATTCTCCATGCCTATGCGGTGAAAATTGCGTTGGAGCAAAATCTGCCCGAAGGCCAGATTGCCACAATCGTTACCATCTTTGCCCTTGGCGGCACCGGTGCTTGGCTCATTGCCTGGCCTTGGCGGGAGGAGGGCACACGCCTCTTGCGCTGGTTCATGCGCGGCTGGTTCTGGCTCACCATTATACCCGCCATTTTGCTCGCCGTCGCCATCTGGCGGCGCATCTCCGACTATGGCGTGACCCCGGACCGATATGGCATTCTGCTCGTTGCAATCTGGGTGGCTGCGCTTACTGCTTACCTTGC
>JAHFPK010000316.1:1535-3454 GCA_023266715.1 Hyphomicrobiales bacterium
CGCTCGGTGCCAACGGCCTGACAATCTCCAGTCAGGTCCCGCGGTTCGCGGCTTTCCTCGAAACCAACAGCCTGCTGAAAGATGGCAAGGCCGTTACCCCTTCAACTAAACTTCCGAGCGAAACCATAACTCAAGGCTATTCTTTCCTCGGCGCCCTGCGTGAAGCAGATGGCCTTGACCGTCTCCAGCCCTGGTTTGAAGGCGTGGAGAAGGACCCGTTCAAGAGTGGCGACACCGATTGGTCGCTCAGCAGCGGCATTGCAACATACCTCGGCTTTGACACGCCGCAGCAGCCGGCAAACTATGTCAACTTTACCTCCAATGTTCCCCTGTCCCTCGACCTGTCGGGAAACAAACGCTTGGTGGGGCCATTGCAGGCGATGCAGAATTACAATCAGGCAACCGAGCAGCCGACGATGACTGCGCTCTTTGACCAGGCCACTCTGACCATCCGGCTTGATACAGCAACTTACAAAATCCCGCTGAAAGAGCTTTTGGAGAAGACCAAGGCGCGCCTATCGGCTGACACCGGCAAACAGCCAGCCATCTCACTTGAAATTGCACCGGGTGTAAAGTTGGCTATCGACTCGATGTACGGAAACCTGAACGACACCCCGCCCCTGGGTTCGGCCCGCTTCTGGCTTATTCTGCAGCAATAGCCACAGCGCCGCCAAGCCATGCGGTGAAATCCGCTTTGGCGCGGGAGGTGTAAGCGCGTTTGCGTGCCACGGCTTTTTCACTGTGATCCAGCCGCTTCCCTTCTGTTCGCGCTGGCGAATCAACGGGAGGGAAGAGACCGAAGTTCACATTCATCGGCTGAAAGGAGCCCGAACCCTTGTCCGTCATTTCAATATGGCCACCGGTGATGTGGTTGATCAGCGCGCCATGGGCCGTAGTTGCGGGCGGTGCTACAAATCTTTCGCCTCGGCGTTCCGCTGCGGCCATGCGACCAGCCATCAGCCCCATGGCCGCACTTTCCACATAGCCTTCAACGCCAGTGATCTGCCCAGCAAATCGCAAACGCGAACAGGCCCGCAATCGAAGTTGCTCGTCCAGCACCTTGGGGCTGTTGAGAAATGTATTGCGATGTAGACCCCCAAGCCGCGCAAATTCAGCATTCTCCAGCCCGGGAATGGTTTTGAAAACGCGCAACTGATCGGCATATTTCAGTTTCGTCTGGAACCCCACCATGTTGTAGAGCGTGCCCAGCTTATTGTCCTGCCGGAGCTGCACAACTGCATAGGCCTTCACGTCGGGTTGGTGCGCATTGGTCAGGCCCCGGGGCTTCATCGGACCATGGCGCAGGGTTTCAGAACCGCTCTCCGCCATCACTTCTATGGGCAAACACCCGCTGAAATAGGGCGTGGATTTTTCCCATTCCTTGAAATCGGTTTTCTCACCATCAAGCAGAGCCTGCACAAAGGCCTCATACTCCGGCTTGGTCATCGGGCAATTGATATAATCCTTGCCCGTGCCGCCGGGCCCTACCTTGTCATAGCGCGATTGAAACCACGCCTTGTCCATGTCGATGGTTTCGCGGTGAATGATCGGCGCAATGGCATCAAAGAAGGCCAGGTCCGCTTCGCCCGTGAGCTGCCCGATGGCCTTGCTCAGGGCAGGAGAGGTCAATGGCCCAGTGGCTACAATGACACTATCCCAATTCTCAGGCGGCAATCCTGCAATCTCATCATACTCGATGCTGACAAGGGGATGAGCCTTCAGTGTCTCAGTGATCTCCGTCGAGAACGCCTCACGGTCAACCGCCAGGGCACCGCCCGCTGGCACCTGATGCCTGTCAGCGGTCGTCATAATTAATGAAGAGGCCGAGCGCATTTCCCAATGCAAGAGGCCTGCGGCATTTTGGTCCGCATCATCGGAGCGAAATGAATTGGAACATACGAGTTCCGCAAAGCTGCCCG
>JAHFPK010000317.1:0-2855 GCA_023266715.1 Hyphomicrobiales bacterium
AGCAATTTGTCGCGGGTCCCGGAAACGGCATTGGCATGGGCCTCGAAGCCCTCGTAGGCGGCAAGTGCGTGCGCATGCTTTGCCAACGCGGGGTAACCCCGGCTGGTGACATAGGCAATCGAGGTGCGCTTGAGGAAATCATAGACCGACACCGCCGAGGCAGTACGCGCCCAGCCACTGGTGGGCAAAACATGGTTAGGGCCGATGACATAGTTGCCAAGCGTGGTTGGCGTGTGTTCGCCGAGGAGGATTTCGCCCGCGTGCTCGAGGCGGCCGAGATAGGCGAAGGGTTCCTTCGACAATATCTCGAGGTGCTCGGGGGCGTATTCGTTGCAGAAGGCGATGGCGTCCTCCTCATCGCGCGCCAGAACGATGCCGCCGATGGGACCGCCGAGCACCGTGGAAGAATAGGAGACACGCTGCTCGCCCATCTGTTTCCAGTAGCCGGGAATGGCGGCAAGCGCCTGCTCGGCCACACGGCGGCTCCATGTCACCAGATAGGCGGAGCTGTCGGGACCATGCTCGGCCTCGATCAGCAGATCAAGACCTGCTAGCGCGCCGTCGACGGTTTCATCGGCGAACACGATCACCTCGCTGGGTCCGGCGGGCGAGCCGGTGTCGATGACATGCGAAACAAGCCGTTTCGCAGCGGCAACCCACGGGCTTCCCGGTCCAATGACCTTGGCCACCTTCGGAATGGTCTGCGTGCCATAAGCCACCGCCGCTATGCCTTGCGCACCGCCCGCTTTGAACACCCTGGCAACGCCCGCCATGCGCGCCGCCACCAGAGTTGCATCATCGATTTTTCCATTGGTGCCTGGCGGCGTAATGATGATGACTTCCTTCACGCCCGCCACCTTGGCCGGGATCGAGGTCATCAGGGCCACGGAAGGAAACGCCCCCTTGCCGCGCGGAATGTAGCAGGCCACCGATGGAATGGGTCTGGTCCGGTCGCCGGCGAAAGCCCCGGGGCGAATTTCATGCAGCCACATTTCCTCCGGCATCTGATGCTCATGAAACTTGCGGATCGAATGGGCAGCGAATTCCATGGCCTCGCGCACCTCGGGATCGAGTGCAGCTTCCGCCGCGTCGAAATCGCTTTCGGTGGCGGCGATTTCTGAGGCCTTGACCGGCGCCTTGTCGAAGTCGCGGGCAAAGCGCGCCAAAGCTTCGTCGCCCTCGGCGCGGACCGCAGCGATGATCGGGCGGACTTTCGCTTCGAAAGCGGAAAGATCGGTTTCGGTGCGCTGCTGGAGCTTCGCCCGCTGTTGGGGCGAGAGCTTTGCCAGTTCGTGGAAATTGATCTCATGTGTCATGACATGTCCATTATCAGAGTGAAGCCAGGGTTCCACCGTCGACGGGAAGGCAGATGCCGGTGATGTAGCGCGCGGCATCGGAGCACAGGAAGACGCTGGCACCGACCAGATCGTTCAGTTCGCCGAAGCGCTGCATCGGGATGTTGGCGAGCATTGCCTGCTGCCAGGCGGAATTCTGATAGAACGCTTCGGTCAGCGCCGTGCGGAAATATCCGGGCTCCAGCGCATTGACGCGAATGCCAAACGGCGCCCATTCCACCGCCAAAGCGCGCGTCATGCCGACGAGACCGGTTTTCGACGAGCCATAGGGAACGGCGGTCGGAATGCCGCGTTCTGAGGTGAGCGAGCAGAGATTGAGAATGGCGCCACCCTTCATCAACCGGGCCGCTGCCTGCGCCGCAAAGAAGGCGCCCTTCAGGTTGGTGTCAACGATGCGGTCCCAAAGGTCTTCCTCGATATCGAGGGAAGAACAGGCCTGCTCCACGCCTGCGTTGTTCACCAGGATGTGGAGGCCGCCGAGCTTCGCTGCCGCTTCCGCAACGCCCCTTCGGCAACTGGCAACATCCGAAACATCCATGTGGACCATGTGGGAAAGCCGGCCAAGGTCGCTGATGGCTTTCGCGCAGCCTTCAAGGGCCGCGGTATTCCGGGCAGCAATTGCGACATCGGCCCCTGCCCCTGCAAGGCCCTCGGCGATAGCACGCCCGATCCCTCGGCTGGCTCCGGTGACCAGCGCCTTCCTTCCGTCAAGCGAAAACTGATGAGTTGGCATGGGCCCCGCAATTCAGCCGACGGCGCTCAGCAAGTCAATCTCTGCGATGCTATTAAGCGTGAGGGTGGACTGTTCTGGAAAAGTCCGCGTTTTTGCTGGGGCGCTAGTGTATGACTTTGCGGTAGTAGTCTTCCTCAACCACTACATCGGCCAAAGCCAGCCAGTCATCGGCCAAGTCGTCCCAGTACTTTTTGAGTCTGATATCCTCGTTCAAATCGGATTGATGCGAACAATGGGCTGCTCGCACGCGGTAAGCGTTAGATTCGCTGAATTTCATGAGATTGCCTCGTGGGGTTACTTGAACAACCCCCTGGGCGCGCCGATAGTTCCATTGTTAGATGGCACACCCGTCGCAAATAAACATTAGGAGCCCCAGCCCCGTCGGCCGGGGTTTTGTTATGTCAAAATGGCGTGACCTGGCCGTTCGCATCTTTCTGGCCCAATTTGTCCGCCAATAGTTGCCAACCTTCGGCCATGGCCAGAAGTTGCGGCTTGGAGTCTGTATCGCTGGGTGGCCGAAGCCCCGGATGAGGGCTCTTTTATTCAGCTTCTCAAGTGCCAGCAGTATTGCATCACACACCGCATTCCGCGCCGTAAGCACATCCACGTTCCCAACCCCATCAACCTCAACCACCACCCTACGCTCCCGGCAGGCAAAATCCGCGAAGTAAGGCCCAATCGCCAACTGCCGTACAAACTTGAAGCCATTGAGCCTGCGGCTGCGCAGTTCCTCCCACAAGCGGCGCTCGGCCTCGGTGTCACCCTTG
>JAHFPK010000317.1:2865-3454 GCA_023266715.1 Hyphomicrobiales bacterium
GCGGAGCGCCCGGGCACGGGTGAGAGATGTTTCGGTTTGGTAGGCCATGAGATTGAGACGGATGGTGAGGATGATTCCGTCACGGAAATTGTTGAGCGAAAAAGCCCTCATCCGAACCGATTGGAGCAGCACAATATCTTTTCCTAGCTCTTGGATTCCCGAAGTTCAAAAATAGGAAAATTATAATTACACAATTTAATACCGTTACAGAAATAGAGATTGTTAAGAAGTTTCACACTTAATCTAGCATAACTATATGAAATATATATATTTTATTATAGAACTAACGATATTTGTAAACGGAGAACCGTAACGTTTGGCTTATACAACAAATTTTCTGTTGATAATTCGGCACTAAATTAAATTATGCATTGAAATTACCGTTACGATGTGTTGCTTTATGTGCATCGTGAACTATTGAGTCGAGAGCATGGCCCAAACATCAATCGTTTTGCCTAATGGCACAAAAATCAACGTCGAGGGTACGCCTGAAGAAATCGCAAAAGTGTTACTCCTCTATGGGTCAGGTAGCGCTGCGGAAACGAAAAAACCCGCAGCTTCGCGGGAAGAATCAAAACCGCGTACGCGG
>JAHFPK010000318.1 GCA_023266715.1 Hyphomicrobiales bacterium
TCTCGCGGACCACACCATTTATTCACAGGAACCCAAGAAGGCCGCCGATTTTGCGCGACTCAAAAGCAAATTCGAGTCAGAACTGGAACGCGAAGAGACATACTGGCTTGAACTGCACGAAAGTACCCTGAATGCTTGATCTCACGGCAACCTGGTTCGGCTATCTTTCGCTGGCCATATTTGTTGCGGCCTACATCCTCGTGGTTTTCGAAGAAACCACCAAGATGCGGAAATCAAAGCCGGTGCTGATGGCGGCGGGTCTTATCTGGGCGCTGATCGGCATGGCCTATGCGGCGGCAGGCCTGGGGGAGAAGGCCGAGGAAGCGGCCCAGCATGTGATCATGGAATACGGCGAACTGTTCCTGTTCCTGCTGGTTGCGATCACCTACGTGAACACCTTGCAGGAGCGGCGGGTATTCGATGTGCTTCGGGTGCGGCTCACGGGACGCAATCTTTCTTACCGAAGCCTGTTCTGGCTCACCGGCTTTCTGGCCTTCTTTCTTTCAAGCGTTCTGGACAACCTCACCACGGCGCTGATCATGGGCGCCGTGGTCATGGCCATCGGGGCCAGGTCGCCGCGCTTTGTCACCATATCCTGCATCAGCGTTGTGGTGGCTGCCAATGCAGGAGGCGCCTTCTCGCCCTTTGGCGACATCACTACCTTGATGGTTTGGCAGAAGGCCAAGCTGAGCTTCTTCGAATTCTTTGACCTGTTCACACCCTCGCTGATCAATTGGCTGGTGCCCGCGCTATTCATGCAGTTCGGTATCCCCAAGACGACGCCCGAGGCTGTTGCCGAGACGGTCCGTGCCAAGCCGGGCGCTAACGGCGTTATCGTCCTCTTCGCGCTGACCATCGCCACGGCTGTTGCCTTCCGCAATTTCCTGCATCTGCCGCCCGCCATGGGCATGATGCTGGGCCTGGGCTACTTGCAGGCATGGTCCTATTTCCTGCAGCGGAAGGGGGCGCGGCTTGCCGATAACGACATGGTGCTTGACTCCTTCAAGCAGATCGAGCGCGTCGAATGGGATACGTTGCTGTTTTTCTTCGGAATCATCTTCGCCGTGGGCGGACTTGGCGTTTTGGGCTATCTCGCCATGGCCAGCCAGTCTCTCTATGTGGATCTCGGAGCCACGACGGCCAATATCGCTATTGGGGTGCTCTCGGCCATCGTCGACAATATCCCGCTGATGTTCGCCGTCCTCACCATGGACCCCGCCATGAGCGACGGGCAATGGCTGCTCGTCACCCTCACGGCAGGCGTGGGCGGCAGCCTGCTTTCCATTGGGTCAGCGGCGGGTGTTGCCCTCATGGGACAGGCGCATGGGCATTACACCTTCTTCAGCCACCTCAAGTGGAGCTGGGCCATTGCGCTTGGCTATGCCGCAAGTATCCTTTCGCACATGATCATCAATTCGGCGCTGTTCTGAGATGAGCGACCAATCCGCCCTGATGCGGTTCATCCATCATGAAGCGACGGCCGGGCTTTTTCTGGTGCTGGCAGCGGCGGCGGCCCTTGTGGTCAGCAACATTGGTTTCGCGGACACCTATCACCAATTCCTTGAACTCCCCATGTCGATTCGCATCGGCAGCATCGGCCTCGACAAGCACCTCATTCACTGGATCAACGATGGCCTGATGGCCGTTTTCTTTTTTCTTGTGGGATTGGAAATCAAGCGCGAGGTCCTGCAGGGCAATCTTTCGTCACGGGAGCAGATCGTACTTCCGGCCATGGCGGCGCTTGGCGGCATGGCGGTGCCCGCCCTGATCTTTGCCTATTTCAATTGGGGCACTTCTTCCGTCGGCGGCTGGGCCATTCCGGCGGCGACAGATATTGCTTTTGCACTGGGGGCACTGGCGCTCGTTGGTTCTCGCGTTCCCACATCCCTCAAGGTTTTCCTGCTCACACTGGCAACCCTTGATGATCTCGGCGCCATTGTCATTATTGCCATTTTCTATACGTCTGATCTTTCGCTTATTGGATTAGGATTGGCGGGCGTCGCCTTCGCTTGCCTGGTTGTTCTGAACCGCGTGATGGTGGACAGAACCGCGCCCTATATTTTCTTCGGCATTGCCATGTGGGTGTTTGTGCTGAAGTCCGGCGTGCATGCCACGCTGGCGGGTGTTGCTTTGGCCATGACCATTCCGCTTCTGCGCAGGGATGGAACAAGTTTCATTCATGCGCTGGAAGAAGGGTTGCACCCCTATGTGAAGTTTCTCATCCTGCCGCTCTTTGCTTTTACCAATGCGGGCATTCCGCTGGCTGGACTGTCAATAGACTCGCTCACATCTCCCCTGCCACTTGGTATTGCAGCGGGCCTCGTGCTTGGAAAACCCATTGGCATTTTGCTGGCCGCGATCGCGTGTGTGGTGTTGGGACTAGCAAAATTGCCTGAGCAGGCCACGTGGGCTCACATGATTGGTGTCGGCTGCCTCGCGGGCATCGGTTTTACGATGAGCCTGTTTATTGGAACGCTCGCCTTTGACGGCCCCACCCAAATCGATGCAGTGCGCGTCGGTGTTATAGCCGGATCGATCATATCAACACTTCTAGGATTAACGATTTTGTGGTTGGGGTCGAGAAAATCGACGCCTTGAGGCCAGATCAGTCACCGGCCTTTGATTTGTTCTGCCAGCGATAATTTTCGTCCTGCTGCCAATAGAAAATCTCATAGCCCTCGGCTTTCAGGCGTTTCCAGTCGGCACGCGCGGCACTCACGGCGGTTTCATCGCGGCCATCAAACAGAATCGCAGCACGAGTGAGACCTGAAACATCACCGACAACCGCTCCCTCAATGAAAAAACGCACTGTCGCATTGTTGGGATTATCGGTTTCCGCCGTCAACCAGATCGGTTGCCTTTCCGCCATGCCATCGGCCTTGGTGCCGTGGGTCAAAAATATGTCGGTTTCATTTTTCCACAGGAGTTCTGAAACCTCTTCAACTCTCTCTTCACTGCCGATTTGAACAACGCATCGCCAGCCGCGTTCCAGCGCCTTTGAAAGTTGCGCCGGAAGCACCTGCTCCCAGGGCTTGTGTTCGAGATGATAAAACATGATTTCGGCCATGGCCCGTTTCAGCCCAAGCGGCGGCTGATGGCAAGGCGGAAGTTTGGCTTTGCCTGTTTTTCGCGCTAATACTCAACGGGGCTTCTGTGGGGGGAATGGGCGATGAGGGCACTCTTGGGGCTAGCCGGAGCGGGTCTGTTTTTGGCAACAGCATCGGTGACTGCCGCAAGCTTATGCAACTGCTGCGCAACCGGTGTGGCTGAGAGTTGCAGTGCGGTATGCGCTCCAGTCAAGCCAGTGTCCGGCCAATGCGTGGCTATGGTGGATTATGCGGGCGAGGCAACAATCGCAGCGGGTGAAAATCCGCTCTATGGGATTTCCCTTCGCGGCATTTTTCTCGATGATGCCATGCGGCCCGAG
>JAHFPK010000319.1 GCA_023266715.1 Hyphomicrobiales bacterium
ACCGCAGCCTCGTCGAGGCTTCCGAAGATCTTTACGCAACACCCATGGGCACCTTCCGGCAGGTCGTGTTGCCATTGCTCACCCCTTCCATCCTTGCGGGTTTCCTGCTCTCCTTCACCTTCTCCTTTGAGGATTTCATTATTACATTCTTCGTGGCGGGACCGAACGTTACCCTGCCCATATATGTGTTTTCCTCAATCCGCCGCGGCGTAACACCTGAGATCAATGCGGTGGGCACCGTTGTGCTGTGCACCTCCCTGGTGCTGTTATTCAGCGCGCAAATCATCATGCGGCACGGCCACAAGACAGCGGCAAAACCATTGACCTGATATCCAGATCAGACACGCGTTGGGGCGTAGTTAAAAATCAGCGACCCGCGACCTCTAGGCCGCCACGTGCGTAACCCGGTTACGACCTTCCCGTTTGGCGCGGTAGAGCGCCTGGTCGGCGCGCTTGAGAAATTCCTCGACCCTGTCGTTGGGACCCGCAAGCGTCGAGAGGCCAACCGAGACGGTGATGTTCAGCGTTTCCGAAACCTTGCCGGCGCCGAAAGGCTTGGTGGCAATGGCCTTGCGGATGCGCTCGGCGATTTTTTGCGCGAGATGCAATTCGGTTGCGGGCAGGATGACAATGAATTCCTCGCCGCCCACGCGGCAGGCCATATCCACATTCCTGATATTCTCGCGGATGCGTGTGGCCAGTTCCTGCAACACCTTGTCGCCCACATCATGGCCATGGGTGTCGTTCACCGGTTTGAAGAAATCCACATCGATGGCGAGCGCCGAAAGGGCTTTGCCGCGATTGATGGAATGCTCAACCAGATGGCCGAGGTGGGTTTCCATGTAGCGCCGGTTATAAAGGCCGGTGAGTGCATCGGTCACCGCCATTTCGATGGAGGTCTGCACACTGATGCGAAGCTGCTCGGCATAGCGGGCGCGCCGTACCTGGGTATTCACCCGGGCCATCAGCTCCTGCCGGTCAATGGGGCGGATGAGATAATCATTCACGCCCATATCAAGCGCGCGCATCAGGCGCTGCTCGTCATCGGGCGCCACCACGATAAGGATGGGAATTTGCCGCGTCTGCTCCAGCGATTTCAGCTGCGAGCAGAGGCGCAGGCCATCAAACTGTTCCGCATCCAGATTGACAATGACCAATTCATAGGGGTCTGCGCTCTCGGTGATTGAGGCAATGACTTCCTGCGGATCAATCACCGCTGAAACCTTGTGCTTTCCGGTGAGTGCGATCCGCACCCGGTCAATAAAGCTGACACGGCTGTCAACCACAAGAATATTCCCGGGCCGCGTATCGACGGCCATGGGATTATTGACCACCAGTCCCATGGACTCGCTGGAGACGGCCCGCGCGCGGAGTTCATCCGACAGCATTTTGAGCCGCACCAGGCTTTTGATGCGGCAGAACAGCGAAACGTCATTCACCGGCTTGGTGAGGAAATCATCGGCACCGGCTTCCAACCCGCGCACCCGGTCTTCCAGCTGGTCAAGGGCGGTCACCATGATGACCGGAATGTGCTGCGTGGTGGCATCCGCCTTGAGGCGTCTGCACACCTCGATGCCGTCAATTCCCGGCATCATCACATCAAGCAGCACAATGTCAGGCTTGGCGCGCTGCACCGCTTCCAGGGCATCCACTCCATTCATGGCGGTGACGACTTCAAAATATTCAGCCGAAAGCTTGGCCTCAAGCAAACGCACATTGGCCAGAATATCGTCAACCACCAGAATGCGGGCTGTCATTTAGGCTCGCCCAGGAAACTGTCAATGGTCTTGAGGAAACTGATCACCGAGATGGGTTTGGAGACATAGGCCTCGCAGCCCCCCTCCCTGATTTTCTGTTCATCGCCCTTCATGGCAAAGGCAGTGACTGCAATCACCGGAATGGCCCGCAGGGCATCGTCTTCCTTCAACCACTTGGTAACTTCAATTCCGGAAACTTCCGGCAATTGGATGTCCATCAGGATGAGGTCCGGCATGTGCTTGCGTGCGAGATCGAGCGCCGAAAGACCATCGCGGGTCTGGATGACCCGGTAGCCATGGGCCTCCAGCAGGTCATTGAACAGCTTCATGTTCAGTTCGTTGTCTTCGACAACAAGCACAGATTTAGGCTTGGCAGGCACGGCCCCGGGTGTTTTCATCGCGTCCGCCATTTGTGTTGCGGTAAAACTCATAATCACGCCACTTTCACTTTTGTAGGGGCCTTCCTTGTTTGACAAGTGCCCCGCCGTTATCACTACCCTATTGATGGTCATTGTGAGGCGATTCCGTCACTAATGGCTTAATTGCCGTGCGGGCCAACCAGAGCGTTAGTCAGATTGGTTAATTGCGAGCAAAGATGGCAGTGAAAGTTTTTCAGGATATCAAGCAGGCCCAGACCATTGGCCTTAAAGCATTGGAGTATTTGGCGGGCGACGAGGAGGCGTTGGAGCGCTTTCTGGCGGTGACCGGGCTGGACCTTGCGGCCCTGAAGGAAGGCGCCACGGATATTGCCTTTCTGGCAGGAATTCTCGATTATTTTTTGCAGGACGAGGCTTTACTTCTGGCCTTTGCAGGAGCAAGTGAACTCGCTCCTGAAACCATTGTTCGCGCGCGCCAGCACCTGCCCGGAGCCCTTTATGATTAGTGAAACCACCACAAACCAGATTGCGGGACTGCAGTTGCGCTCCGATCGCCCGCTGGTGATTTGCGATGTGGACGAGGTGGTGGTGCATTTTACCCGGGATTTCGAGGATTTCCTGGGTGGCCTTGGCCTTGAGCTTGATGCCTCGCGCATGCTATTCAGCGGCAATATCCGCGAGCAGAAAAGCAATGCCTTGATCGGCCCGGAGGAATGCGAAAAAGTTGTGGTGCAATTCTTTGCCGAACGCACCCTGGACATGCAAACCATTGATGGCGCGGTAGAGGCGCTCCACAACATCGAAAAATCCGCTGACGTCATCATGCTCACCAACCTGCCCCACGAAGCAGGCGATGCCCGACGCGCCAATCTCGCCGGCCACGGCCTGAATTTTCCGGTGATCACCAATTCCGGACCCAAGGGCCCCGCCATCCGAAAAATCGCCACGCAGGTTTCAGCCCCCGTGGTCTTCATTGATGACAGTCCGGGTTTCATAACCTCGGCCTTTCAGCACGCCCCCGACGTGCACCTCATCCACTTCCTCCACGACGAACGCTACGCCCGCCTCGTGGCTCCCCTCGATTTCGTCTCGCTGCGCACCGATACCTGGGAAGAAATGCGCCCCCACGTGCTGAAATTGATTGCGGGGGCATAGCGCCGCGCTCTTCGAGGCTAAGCTGTTGATATCGGGTTCCCATGACAACATCTTAACCTCTGTTTGGTGTTGCACTTCGTTTGTGAACTTAGGGAACCCCGACTTTCAGAGATCTCGCATGTTCAGAGCCTAG
>JAHFPK010000320.1 GCA_023266715.1 Hyphomicrobiales bacterium
GCAGCCGTGCGCGATTTTCCAGCGAGCCACCATATTCATCGGTGCGTTGATTGGTTCTCCGTGACAGGAAATGCTGGATGATGCCGAAACCATGGGCGCCATAGAGGCACATAATATCATAGCCTGCGCGCTTGGCCCGCCGGTAAGCCAGCCTGTGCCAGTGGCGCAAATTGCGAATATCCTGCTTATCCATGGCGCGGGCCTGAACCGGATCGCTGGTGAAAGTCAGAATGGGACCGTGCATCGGCCCCATGGGAACTTCACGGGTATAGAGATTAGGGCCATTGACCCCGCTATAGGCCAGTTCAATTCCCGCCAGCGCACCGTTGGAGTGTATGGCATCGGCCATTTTGCACAGACCTGGCATGTCGTCTTCATCCCAGATGCGCAATTCAATGAACGGGGTAATCTCAGAACTCTGATGAATTTCCACCTGCTCGGTAAAAATTACCCCCCAGCCCCCTTCCGATTTTACCCGGCGCATTTCAGCGGCAGCGGAAGGGTCGCGGTAGCCGCCGCCGTTACAGTGGGGCACCTGATAGAAACGATTCTTCGCGGTCACCGGCCCAATTTTGACCGGCTCGAAAAGCACGTCATAGCGCGGGTCACGCATTCAGGAAGCCTTCCAGCACATTCACCGTGTTCACCCCGATGGCCTCAATGGCATAACCTCCTTCCATCACAAAAAGCGTAGGCAGCTTCAGCTTGGCGATGCGTGCGCCGTAATCGCGGAAATCCGCCGACTTCAGTTTGAAATAGCTGATGGGATCTTTTTCGTAGGTATCTACCCCGAGGGAAACCACGAGAACATCAGGACTGAAAGATTTTATTTTTCCGCAAGCCTGGCCAAGCGCCTTGCTCCAACGGTCATAACCACTTCCCGCTGGCAAGGGATAATTGAAATTGAAACCTTCGCCTTTGCCAGCACCGGTCTCGTCCTTGTAACCCAGGAAATAGGGATAGGCCGTTTCAGGTTCCCCATGGAGCGAACAGAACAAAACGTCACTCCGATCGTAGAAAATATCCTGTGTGCCATTGCCGTGGTGAAAGTCCACATCGAGAATGGCTACGCGCGCCGCACCTGAATCCCGAAACGCTTGGGTTGCAATCGCCGCGTTATTCAGGAAGCAATAGCCCCCATAGAGATCGTCATGGGCATGGTGTCCGGGCGGGCGGCACAGCGCAAAGGCCGATTTTTCACCCCCCGTAATCAATTTCTGTGCCGTCAAGGCGACCGAGGCTGAAGCGCAGGCCGCAGCCCAGGTGCCCGCTGTGATGCAGGTTTCAACCGAATGAATGTAATAGCCCACCTTGCCGTCAATGTGTTTGGGGCAGCGCTGCTGCATGCTGCGCGCCGGAAATCCGGTAGGCACAATCTCGCCGCGATAGCCAGCCTTCGTCCATTCGTCCCACGCGGTTTCCAGGAATTTCAGAAAGCCCCTGTCGTGAATTCGTGCCACTGCCTTCATGTCCAAAGGTTCCGGCGGAACGATAGTGTCCATCCTGCGCTTCTTGAGTTCACGCAGAATATATTCCATGCGAGACGGGCGCTCAAAGGGTGTGACGAACTCGCCGCCCGAAATTTCCCCTTGCGCAAAATGCAAACGATGGTCATCTGTAAATACAACTTTCATGAAATCTCCTTCAGATCGCTACAGTCTGTCAGAGATTTGAAATTGTTACAAACGGTGCCTTATGCGGATTGCGCCCGTGAATATGCCAGGATTGAATGGCTCAGGCAGCTTTCGAGGAAGCGTTGGAGAGATCCGGAATCCACACTGCGGCAATCATGCCCTGCCCCGGCGGGCTCTGGCAAATAAGCTCACCGCCATGGGCCTCGGCAATTGCTTTCACAATTGGCAAGCCCAGGCCCAGGCCTTCAGCCGGCCTGCCATAGGACATGTCTTCCTGGATGAAGGGCTGCAGGCACTCCGCCAATTTTGCCGGGGAAATGCCTGGTCCGTTGTCACGCACTGAAATAACCGTTGATTGATCGGGCTTGCGGTGGGCCCAGATTTCAACTGTGCCGCCTTCAGGCGAAAATTTGATGGCATTGTCGACAAGCTTTTTGATGGCCTGGCGCAACAATTGATTGTCGCAACTCAGCGTCAGGTTCTTGCTGGGCCGCGCAATTTTTATTTTGATGCTCTTGGTCTTCGCACCGGCTTCCAGGCCAATAATGCTGTCATCAAGCAGGTCAGCCATGCTTTCACTTGAAATCTTCAAACTTGAAGCACCTGAGAATGATTTGGAAAGCACCAGAATATCGCTGATCAACCGGTTCAGGCGCTGCGAGGCCCCAACAATGTGGCTGAGCTGTTCGGCCTCAATGGCCTCGACCTTGTCTTTCAATGCATCCGACAGAACATCGGTTAAGCCAATGAGGGCCACAAGGGGTGTTTTGAGTTCATGGCTTAAAATCCTGAACAGGCCATTTTTCGTTTTGCTGGCGGCAACTGCCTCGGCCTCGGCCCGGCGCAGATCCCGTTCAATCTCGCCATTGCGAATGACAAACTGCGCGTGATAGCCAAACTGTGCCCAATTGATGGGTTTGGTTACAAATGACGAGGCGCCAAGACGGTAGGCCTCTTCGATTGACTTTCTATCGTCATAACCGGTTGAAATGATGACCGGCAAATCGACCGTACGCGGATGTTGCCGGATATGCCGGAGCAAACCATAGCCATCGAGCTTGGGCATGTTCAGATCAACAACCGCCAGGGCCAAATTTTCCCGTGCGATGCTGTCACAGGCCGATTCCCCATCTTCAGCCGTTATTGTCTCATAGCCGAGATTTGCAAACAGCCCGGCCAGCACATCGCAAATCAGCACATCGTCATCAACGATCAGCACGCATTTGCGTGCCGTAATTTCGGTCCGCTGGTTAACTTCGTTTTTTTTGATTTCCACGCGACACTTCCCACTATTTTCTTAATTCACTATCGTGGCGAGTGTTAAAGACTGGTAAGAAGTGAAACTTGTTCAACAAACTTGGTTAAGCAATTCTTGGTCCGCAGATTCTGTTAAGCATATCAAGCGCTCAATTGAGGACTGAATACGTGACCTTGACTACCCCTGCCGAGGTCATCTCAACAAGTTTTGCCGCACCCAGGCTCAAATCAATCACGCGGCCCCGGATGAAAGGCCCGCGGTCATTGACGCGGACAACCACGGATTTTCCGTTGCGCAGGTTCGTCACCCGAAGTTTGGTGCCAAAGGGCAAGGTGCGATGGGCGGCCGTCAGCCCGTATGGATTGAAGCGCTCGCCATTGGCGGTTTGCTTGCCTGACTTGTAATATGACGCCACACCTGTTGTAGAATTGGCAGCAACCCCAGAATCAAATCCGCCCAGTGTCAGAAACCCAATCAAAACACCAACAAACATATGCTTCATGATAGGCCCTCACTCATGTTGCGGC
>JAHFPK010000321.1 GCA_023266715.1 Hyphomicrobiales bacterium
AAGCGCCTGAACAAGCGGGCGAAGTATGACGCTGAAACCGTGCATGGCATATTGGACGCCAGCCCCGTGTGCCATGTGGGCTACATGTTCAAAGGCACGCCTTACGTGACGCCCACCCTGCAATGGCGCGAAGGCGATCACATCTATTGGCACGGTTCATCGGCCAGCCGGATGCTGGAGACCTGTGTCGATGCGGATGTCTGCGTCACGGTGACGATGATTGACGGCATGGTGATGGCACGCGCCGCCTTCCATCACAGTTGCAACTACCGCTCGGTGATGGTGATGGGCAAGGCCCGCATCATCAGGGATCCCGCCGAGAAGGAACAGCGGTTGAAAACATTTGTGGAGAAGCTCTTTCCCGGACGCTGGGATATTCTGCGGCCAGTGACCTCGCAGGAATTGAAGGCCACAATGATGCTCGGCCTGTCGCTCGATGAGGCCTCCGCGAAAGTTCGCAATGGTCCGCCGGGCGATGACGAGGAAGATTACGCCCTGCCGATCTGGGCCGGGCTTGTTCCGATGCGGATAGAAATTTTGGCCCCCACGGCAGACGCGCGCAATTTGCCAGGGCTTTCACCACCTGCTCACGTGACGGGGTTCAAGATGGGTTAACGTATCTTGTCATCGCGTTCTCACAGGCACATACTCCTGCGCTGAAATGCGGCGTGGGAGGAAGTGACCATGGGCACGAAGATTTCATTTCCCAGGCCGGACAGAAAACAGGCCAAGGGCTACCTGGCAAAGACGGGTCAGGCCAATGCTCCCGGTGTCGTCGTCATCCAGGAATGGTGGGGCCTGCAGGACCAGATCAGGGGAATATGCGACCGTCTGGCACTGGCGGGATACGATGCCCTGGCGCCCGATCTCTATGCCGGAACAACGGTGCCCTATCACAACCGGGAAGCCGCGGCGCGCGAGATGAATTCACTCAATTTCGCCGAAGCGACGGATCAGGTCGTGCGGGGCGCGGTCCAGTATCTCGGCAAGACCGGCGTCAAAGTCGGGCTCACGGGTTTCTGCATGGGCGGTGCGGTGGCCATCCTCGGCGCGTGCCGCATTCCGGAGGTGGCTGCCGCTGCCGCCTTCTACGGCCTGCCGCCGGAAGGCGCTTTCAAGCCCGCTGACATCAAAGTGCCGTTCCAGGGCCACTACGCCAATATCGATGACTACATCACGCCGAAAAAGGTCGATGCCTTCGAGGCGGGCCTGAAGGCAGCAAAATGCAAATACGAATTATTCCGCTATGACGCCGACCACGGCTTCATGAACGAACAGCGCGATGTGCATGAACGCAAGGCTGCCGAACTTGGCTGGAAGCGGATGCTGGGGTTCTGGAAGAAGTATTTGTGACGGCACCATTCAATCCGCGCAGGGTTCCACGTCCTGCACTTCAACCATGGTGATCAGGCCCTTGGGGTTGAAATGAATGGTCTCAACCCCCTGGCGATGCACTTTTCTGCCCGATGATTTTGTTGTGGCGTGGAGCCGCCAATGGGCGCGCACGGCAGTGGGGCTTATGGCCTCGATGCTGTCGTCGGCTGAAACCTGGTCGCTGAATTCAGCGAAGTAGGCTCTCATCGCCTCCAAGATGGCAGAGCGGCCGTAAAGCCCGCCCACACCGGCGCCGATACCGGTTGATTGATACTCCGCATCCTCGGTGAACATCTTCTCGATTGCCGCAAAATCGAATTTGTTCAGCGCCGCATGATAGCGCCCGGCCAGCGTCAGGATGTCCTTGGTCATCGGCTTACTCCGCTAATGCTCCCATGATGCGCACCCAGCTCCTGATGCCCTTCTGGAAGCTGGCGAGATTGTATTTTTCATTGGGCGAGTGAATGGCATCGTCGTTGAGGCCAAAGCCCACCAGCACACTGTCCATCCCCAATATATCCTTGAAATTGCGAACAATGGGAATAGAACCGCCGGATCCCATCAGCACGGGCGCGCGATTGAACTCGGCCTTGAGAGCCGCGGCGGATTTTCTGATGAAGATATTGTCTTCACTGATCTCTGAGGCAGGCGCTCCGCTGCCTTCGCCGGAAAACTCAACCTTGCAATCCTTGGGGATTAAATCCTTTACGAATTTCTGGAAGGCCTTCAATATTATCTCGGGCTTCTGCTGGCTCACCAGCCGGAAGGTCAATTTGGCATGAGCCTTGGAGGGCAGAACGGTTTTGGCCCCTGCCCCCGTGTAGCCGCCCCAGATGCCGTTCACTTCCGCCGTCGGCCGTGCCCAGATCTGTTCCAGAACCGACTTGCCTTTTTCACCGGCAGGAATCGACAGGCCTACATCGCTCATGAATTTCTTTTCGGAGAATTTGAGGGATTGCCACTGCTTTTTGGTTGCTGCCGGCAGCGCCTTCACGCCGTCGTAAAAACCGGGGATCATCACCTTGCCGTTCTTGTCATGCAGGGCCGCCAGCACCTTTGTCAGCACACGGATGGGATTCATGGCCGCCCCGCCATACATGCCGGAATGCAGGTCAATGCGGGGGCCGGTGATGGTAATATCCTCACGCACCATGCCGCGCAGCCTGGTGGTGATCGCCGGGGTCTTTTCGTCCCACATGTTGCTGTCGCAGACGAAGGCCGCCGCGCAGGACAGCTCGGCCTTGTTTTCCTTCAGAAACGGAATTAGCGAGGGCGAGCCCGACTCCTCCTCGCCTTCAATGAGGAAGGTGGCCTTGACAGGCAGGCTGCCGGTGGAGGTAATCCAGGCGCGGGCGGCTTCCACAAAGGTCATGAGCTGGCCCTTGTCGTCGGCGGCACCGCGGCCATACAGGCGCTCCAGACCGTCCTTGTCCTTCTTGCGCACGGGTTCAAACGGCGGCGCGTTCCAAAGTTCGAGGGGGTCCACGGGCTGGACATCATAATGGCCATAGAACAGCACATGGGGGGTCTTCGCGGTCACCGTTTTCGGGGTGTAATGGGCCACCACCATGGGCCTGCCCGGAGTCTTTCGTAAGGTCGCTGTAAACCCCAGGGCGGTCAGTTCCACAACCAGCCAGCGGGCGGCCTTTTCACATTCGGCCTGGTAGGCCGCATCGGTTGAAATGGAGGGAATGCGGAGGAGGTCAAAGAGCCGGTCCAGGCTTTTTTCGAGGCCACTATCGGCAGCGGCAAGAGCAATCGTCGTATCGGTCATCAAATCCTCGTCAAAATTCAAACTGGTAGTGCAAAATTCTGCATCCTGCCATCTTTCCCTTTCGACAATTGTGGTTCAAATGGTGGGGTGTTCCCCTGCTCCGCGGGGCTTTCGGGCGGCACATCGTAATGACCATGAAAAAGGATACTGGACGTATGGAACGTCAAGCCTTGCGGCATAGTTTTTTTAATCACCGGGCCGGTGGCAAGCCTCAAGCGCCTGTCTGCCTGCCTAAGAACTGCGCCCATAAGGTAATCCTAACACTTCT
>JAHFPK010000052.1 GCA_023266715.1 Hyphomicrobiales bacterium
ATCAACCGGTTTCTCGAAGACCACAACACCAAATCAAAGCCCTTCATTTGGAAGGCCGATCCGGATAAAATCATCGCCTCCGTCAAACGAGGGCACCAAATGTTAGATTCTATCCACTAGACTATGTTGAAACGTAGCGATCGCGTCCAAAGGGATCGCCGACGATGGATTCGGTATGCATTGCGCACAGCCAGCTTCCATTCTTCCTCACCCAGGTGGAGGCATCGGCGGCATCAAGGGTGAGCGGCTGGCCATCAACGGTAATGTCCTCGTGCACCTTATAGCCAATTATTGCAACATCATCGCTTGGCTGCTGGACCTGCACGTCTTCAAACTCAAAGATTCGCAAGGTCCATTTGGCGGTGGACATCATTTTGGTGAACACCTTTTTATCAATTGTGGAAACCCCTTGGGCACCCGTGACGATGCAGGGGTCGGCGGCAAGCTGAAGGGCCGCGTCAACGTCTTTGTCCTTACATTGATCGGCAGAACCGCTTTTCGAGATCAAGAATCTCCTTTTCGATATCTTTAGATCACGGTCACTTTAGGTTGAACCAACCTAAAGTGACAAACGTGATCGTCGATTCATTGCTAGCGCGT
The DNA here is from genome assembly GCA_023266715.1 of Hyphomicrobiales bacterium. Taxonomy (GTDB): domain Bacteria; phylum Pseudomonadota; class Alphaproteobacteria; order Rhizobiales; family Aestuariivirgaceae; genus Aestuariivirga. Next base: position 601 of record JAHFPK010000052.1, read on the forward strand.
GATCGGACGGTTAACCGGTGCCCACTTAACCTGATCACGCGCTAGCCATTGTAACCTCCTTACAGACCAACTCAGAGCCAAACGGCCCAAGCGGTCCGGATGTTCCCTCCAATCGGTCGCAGGCAACAAAAAAGGCCCGGTCTATCAACCGGGCCTCGTTTTATCGAATTGCCAGCTGCCTTACTCTGCCGCTGGCAGAATCTCGGCCTTGGCCTGTTCCTCAAGAATGAGTCCGTCGCGCTTGTCGGCCACCTGGCGCAGGCGCGCCAGCATGCCGCCGGTGCCCGCCGGAATGAGACGTCCGACAATGACGTTTTCCTTGAGGCCTTCAAGCGTGTCGATCTTGCCCTGGACCGCAGCTTCAGTGAGAACCCGCGTGGTTTCCTGGAACGACGCCGCCGAGATGAACGAGCGCGTCTGCAATGACGCCTTCGTAATGCCCAGCAGAACTGGCGTGCCGGTGGCAGGCTTGCGGCCCTCGGCAATCAGCTTGTCGTTTTCGGTGTCAAGCTCCACATGGTCAACCTGTTCGCCCACCAGCAGGGTTGATTCACCGGCATCGGTGATTTCGACCTTCTGCAGCATCTGGCGCACGATCACTTCAATGTGCTTGTCGTTGATGCTCACACCCTGCAAGCGGTAAACTTCCTGGATTTCATTGACCAGGAAGGCGGCAAGCTCTTCCACGCCCTTGATCGCCAGAATGTCGTGCGGCGCCGGGTTGCCATCAAGCAGGTATTCGCCCTTTTCGATGAAGTCGCCTTCCTGCACCGGCAAATGCTTACCCTTTGGAATAAGGTATTCCACCGCTTCCATCGTGTCGTCCTGCGGCACGATGCGGATGCGGCGCTTGTTCTTGTAGTCACGGCCAAACTCAACGCGACCTGAAATTTCCGCGATGATGGCGCAATCCTTAGGCCTCCGGGCTTCAAACAGCTCGGCAACGCGCGGCAGACCGCCCGTGATGTCACGTGTTTTCGCACTTTCCAGCGGATTGCGTGCCAGCACGTCACCTGCCTTCACATGGGTGCCGGGATCAACCGACAGAATGGAGTCCACCGATAGCAGGTAGCGCGCTTCACCGCCGCGCGCCAGCTTGTGAACGTTTCCGTCCTTGTCCTTCACTACCATGGCAGGCTTCAGCGATGAGCCGCGCTGGTTGGAACGCCAGTCAATGATCACGCGGTTGGTAATGCCTGTGGCTTCGTCGGCGATTTCGTTGAGGGAAACACCATCAACAACATCTTCGAACTGCACCACACCATCCACTTCCGAAAGGATTGGCCGTGTGTACGGATCCCATTCGGCAATGCGGGCCCCACGTTTCACCGTGTCGCCATCATCGACAAACAGGCGCGTGCCGTAAACTACCTTGTGAACGGCGCGTTCATTGCCCTTGGCATCTTCAACCACGATGGCCACGTTCCGCCCCATGACCATGAGGCGACCCTGTGAATCCTTCATCACATTGCGGTTGCGAATGGTGATCTTGCCTTCGTGGTTTGATTCAACAAACGACTGGTCAAGAACCTGTGCGGTGCCGCCGATGTGGAAGGTACGCATGGTCAACTGCGTTCCCGGTTCACCGATGGACTGGGCCGCGATAACGCCAACCGCTTCACCCATGTTGACAGGCGTACCGCGGGCCAGATCGCGCCCGTAGCACTTGCCGCACACACCGAACTTGGTTTCGCAAGTGAGCACCGAGCGGATGCGGATTTCGGTAACGCCCGCCTTCTCGATCTTCTCAACATGGGATTCCAGCATCTCCTCGCCGGCCTTGACGATCACGGCGTTAGTCACCGGATCGACAACATCGGTTGCCGCGGTACGTCCAAGAACCCGCACGCCGAGCGAAACGATTACTTCACCGGCGTCAATGATGGGCCGGGTGGTGATCGAGTTCTTCGTGCCGCAATCCTCCTGGCTGATGATGGCATCCTGCGCCACGTCAACCAGGCGGCGCGTGAGATAACCAGAGTTCGCCGTCTTCAGCGCCGTATCGGCCAGACCCTTGCGGGCGCCGTGTGTTGAGTTGAAGTATTCGAGAACCGACAGGCCTTCCTTGAAGTTGGAAATGATCGGCGTTTCGATGATCTCGCCCGAAGGCTTGGCCATCAGGCCGCGCATGCCGGCAAGCTGCTTCATCTGCGCCGGCGAACCGCGCGCACCCGAATGGCTCATCATGTAGATCGAGTTGATCTGCTTTTCACGGCCCGTCTTCTCATCGATCTGAACGGCTTGAATACCGGCCATCATCTCTTCGGCCACCTTGTCGGTACACTTGGCCCAGGCGTCAACCACCTTGTTGTACTTCTCGCCCTGGGTAATGAGGCCGTCGATATACTGCTGCTCGTATTCCTTGGCGAGTTCGCGCGTCTGGTTGACCAGCTTTTCCTTGGTCGCAGGGATAACCATGTCATCCTTACCGAAGGAAATGCCAGCCTTGTAGGCGTTGTAAAAGCCGAGCGCCATGATCCGGTCGCAGAACACCACCGATTCCTTCTGGCCGCAATGGCGGTAGACCGCGTCAATCATCTTGGAAATCTCGCGCTTGGTCATCAGCTTGTTGCAGAGATCAAACGAGATGTTGGTTGACAGCGGCAACAGCTCGCCGATCTTCATGCGGCCCGGCGTGGTGTCGATGATGCGGTTGATCACCTTGCCTTCCGGACCCACTTCCTTCATCCGGCCCTTGATCTTGGTGTGGAGCGTAATGACGCCCGCAGCCAAGGCATGGTCGATTTCGGCCGTGTTGCCAAAAGCCTTGCCTTCGCCCGCTTCGCCATTCCTGACGATCGAGAGATAATAGAGTCCGAGCACAATATCCTGCGACGGCACGATGATCGGCTGGCCGTTGGCCGGATGCAGCACGTTGTTGGTCGACATCATCAGCACGCGGGCTTCCAGCTGCGCTTCCAGCGAGAGCGGCACGTGGACTGCCATCTGGTCGCCGTCGAAGTCGGCGTTAAATGCCGTGCACACCAGCGGATGCAACTGAATGGCCTTGCCTTCAATGAGCACGGGCTCGAAGGCCTGGATGCCAAGCCTATGCAGTGTCGGCGCACGGTTCAGCATTACCGGATGCTCGCGGATAACCTCATCGAGGATATCCCAGACTTCCGGCTTTTCCTTTTCAACCAGCTTCTTGGCCTGCTTCACCGTGGAAGAAAGCCCCTTGGCTTCAAGCCGCGAATAGATGAACGGCTTGAACAGTTCGAGCGCCATTTTCTTCGGCAAACCGCACTGGTGCAGCTTCAATTCCGGACCCACCACGATAACCGAGCGGCCTGAGTAGTCCACGCGCTTGCCCAAAAGGTTCTGGCGGAAGCGGCCCTGCTTGCCTTTCAGCATGTCGGCTAGCGACTTCAGCGGACGCTTGTTGGCGCCGGTGATCACCCGGCCACGGCGGCCATTGTCAAACAGCGCGTCAACCGACTCCTGCAGCATGCGCTTTTCGTTGCGCACGATGATGTCCGGCGCGCGCAGTTCGATCAGCCGCTTCAGGCGGTTGTTGCGGTTGATAACGCGGCGATAGAGATCATTGAGATCGGATGTCGCAAAGCGGCCGCCATCCAGTGGAACCAGCGGACGAAGCTCCGGCGGAATGACCGGAACCTGCGTCAGGATCATCCATTCCGGGCGGTTGCCGGATTCAATGAAGGAATCCACAATCTTCAGGCGCTTAGCAATCTTCTTGGGCTTCAGGTCGCCCGTTGCGGTCTTCAGTTCTTCACGGAGTTGCTCGCGCAATTGCTCAAGTTGAATGGCCATGAGCATTTCGCGCACCGCTTCCGCACCAATCGACGCGGTAAAGCTGTCATCGCCATAGTCTTCCTGAGCCTTAATATACTCGCTCTCGGTCAGGGTCTGGCGGGGCTTGAGCGGCGTCAGGCCTGGTTCCAGAACAATGTAGTTCTCGAAATAGAGCACCCGCTCAACTTCCTTCAATTGCATGTCGAGAAGCAGCGCAATGCGTGACGGCAACGATTTCAGGAACCAGATATGGGCCACGGGCGCGGCCAGCTCGATATGGCCCATGCGCTCGCGACGCACCTTGGACAAAGTGACTTCCACGCCGCATTTTTCGCAGATAATGCCCTTGTATTTCATGCGCTTGTACTTGCCGCACAGGCATTCGTAATCCTTCACAGGTCCGAAAATGCGCGCGCAGAACAATCCGTCGCGCTCCGGCTTGAAGGTGCGGTAGTTGATGGTTTCCGGCTTCTTGATTTCACCGAACGACCACGAAAGGATCTTTTCCGGTGAAGCGATCGAAATGCGAATTTGATCGAATGTCTGCGCCGCAACTGCCGGGCTAAAGACGTTCATGACCTCTTGGTTCATGTGTCACTGCTCCTTTGGGTGTTCAAATTTGTTAAACGCGGGGTTACGGACGAGAGACTGGCCCCTCGTCCACTGATTATCATTGTTGTGAATTCTGCAATTCCACATTGAGGCTGAGTGAACGCATTTCCTTGACCAGCACGTTGAAGCTTTCGGGAATGCCCGACTCGAAGGCGTCATCGCCGCGCACAATGGCTTCATAAACCTTTGTACGGCCGGCAACGTCGTCTGACTTCACTGTCAGCATTTCCTGCAAGGTGTAGGCAGCGCCATAGGCCTCAAGAGCCCATACTTCCATTTCGCCGAAGCGCTGGCCGCCAAACTGTGCCTTGCCGCCCAGGGGTTGCTGAGTCACAAGCGAGTACGGGCCAATGGAACGCGCGTGGATTTTGTCGTCCACCAGGTGATGCAGTTTCAGCATATAGATGTAGCCAACGGTTACCGGACGATCAAACACTTCGCCGGTCTTGCCATCATAGAGTGTCACCTGGCCAGATGTGTTAAGTCCGGCATCGCTCAGCATCCGGGCAATGTCTTCTTCGCGCGCGCCATCAAACACCGGCGTTGCGATAGGAACACCACGGCGCAGGTTTTGCGCCGACTCTACCAGTTCGCTGTCATCAAGGGCATCGAGCTCATCATTCTTGCCGTAGATCTTGAAGAGGCCATCACGCAATGGCTTGATCTTCTGCGTCTCTTGATAAGCGTCGAGCATGGCGCCCACCTGCTTGCCAAGGCCTGCGCAGGCCCAGCCAAGATGGGTTTCCAGAATCTGGCCCACATTCATGCGGCTCGGAACACCAAGCGGGTTCAGAACGATATCAACATGGGTGCCATCCTCAAGGAAAGGCATGTCTTCAACCGGCACAATGCGTGAAACCACGCCCTTGTTGCCGTGGCGTCCGGCCATCTTGTCGCCAGGCTGGATTTTCCGCTTAACCGCCACAAAGACTTTGACCATCTTCATGACGCCCGGTGGCAATTCATCACCCCGCTGCAGCTTTTCAACCTTGTCAAGGAAACGTGTTTCAAGACGCTTCTTGGCTTCGTCATATTGCAGCTTCATGGCTTCAAGTTCGGCAATTGATTTCTCGGCGGAGAGCGCAATGTTCCACCACTGGGAGCGCGGAATATCCTCAAGAATCTTTTCCGTTACCTTGCCGTCAATCTTGTGTCCGCGCGGACCACCCGTTGCAACTTTCCCGTTGAGGAAATCGTGCAGGCGGCCATAGGCGTTACGGTCGAGAATCTTGAGTTCGTCGTCACGGTCCTTTGCAAGCCGTTCGATTTCCTCACGCTCAATTGCCAAGGCGCGCTCGTCCTTGTCCACACCGTGGCGGTTGAACACGCGCACTTCCACAACAGTGCCGGCTACGCCCGGCGGCAGGCGTAGCGACGTATCGCGCACGTCTGAAGCCTTTTCACCGAAGATCGCACGGAGCAGTTTTTCCTCCGGCGTCATAGGGCTTTCGCCCTTCGGCGTGATCTTGCCGCACAGAATGTCGCCTGGCTTCACTTCCGCACCGATGTAAACGATGCCGGCTTCGTCGAGGTTCTTGAGCGACTCTTCGCCCACGTTTGGGATATCGCGGGTGATTTCTTCCGGTCCAAGCTTCGTGTCACGCGCCATCACATCGAATTCCTCGATGTGAATGGACGTGAACACGTCATCCCTGACGATGCGCTCGGACAGCAGAATGGAGTCTTCAAAATTGTAACCATTCCACGGCATGAAGGCCACGAGCACATTCTGGCCAAGCGCCAGGTCACCGAGATCGGTGGATGGGCCGTCGGCAATGATGTCGCCCTGCTTTACCTGGTCACCGACACGCACCAGCGGACGCTGGTTGATGCAGGTGTTCTGGTTCGAGCGCTGGAACTTCGCCAAGGTATAGATATCTACACCAGACTTGGAAGGATCGGTTTCTTCCGTGGCGCGGATAACAATGCGCTTGGCATCAACCTGGTCCACAACGCCGGTGCGCCGTGCCGCAAAGGCAGCGCCCGAGTCCCGTGCCACAACCGATTCCATGCCGGTGCCAACCAGTGGCGCATTGGTGCGAACCAATGGCACGGCCTGGCGTTGCATGTTGGAGCCCATCAAGGCGCGGTTCGCATCGTCGTTTTCGAGGAAGGGGATGAGCGCCGCCGCAACCGAAACCAGCTGCTTCGGCGAAACATCCACATAGTCAATCTTGTCGGCTGGCACGGAAAGCACGTCACCGTAATTGCGTGCAATTACCATGTCATCGGCAAACTTGTTGTCTTTGGTTAGCGCCACGTTCGCCTGGGCGATGTAGTGCTTGCCCTCTTCAATGGCCGAGAGATAGACAACATCCTTGGCAACCTTGCCATGCTCAACCTTGCGGTAAGGCGTTTCAATAAAGCCATACTTGTTCACGCGCGCGTAGGTGGCCAGTGAGTTGATCAGGCCGATGTTCGGGCCTTCCGGCGTTTCAATCGGGCAGATGCGTCCATAATGGGTTGGATGAACGTCACGCACTTCAAAGCCGGCACGTTCGCGGGTCAAACCACCCGGTCCAAGGGCCGAAAGGCGGCGCTTGTGGGTGATTTCCGAAAGCGGATTGGTCTGGTCCATGAACTGCGAAAGCTGCGAGGAACCGAAGAACTCGCGCACCGCTGCAGCCGCGGGCTTGGCGTTGATCAGGTCATGGGGCATCACGGTATCGATATCAACCGATGACATGCGCTCCTTGATGGCGCGCTCCATGCGAACCAGACCAAGGCGATACTGGTTTTCCATCAGCTCGCCGACCGAGCGAACCCGGCGGTTGCCAAGGTGGTCAATATCATCCACCTCGCCCTTGCCGTCACGCAGCTCATGCAGCGTCTTGATCACGGCAAGCACATCTTCCTTGCGAAGAACGCGCATAGTATCCGGAACATCAAGCTCCAGGCGCATGTTCATCTTCACCCGGCCCACGGCCGAAAGGTCATAGCGTTCGGAATCGAAGAACAACCCGTTGAACAGAGCTTCCGCCGATTCCCGGGTTGGCGGTTCGCCAGGGCGCATGACGCGGTAAATTTCGATAAGCGCCTGCTCATAGCTCTCAACCTTGTCGGCCTTGAGCGTGTTGCGGATATAGGCGCCCGTGTTGATGTGGTCGATGTCGAGAAGATTGAGCTTGGTGAAACCCGCTACCTTCAGCGAATTCAAAACCTTTTCATCAATCTCGTCGCCGGCCTCGGCGAAAATTTCACCGGTCTTTTCATTCACCAGTTCATCGGCAATGTAACGGCCATAGAGATCTTCATCACGCACCAGCAATTCCTTGGTGCCGTCTTCGGCAATCTTCTTGGCAAGGCGTGGCGTAATCTTCTTGCCAGCCTCAACCACAACAGCCTTGGTCTTTGCGTCGATGAGATCAACCGTTGGCTTGATGCCCTTGTAGCGGTCAACATCGAACGATGTCTTCCAGCCGTCCTTGGTCTGGGTGTAACCGACAGACTTGTAGAATTCATGCAGAATCTGCTCGCCGTTTAGGCCAAGCGCATAGAGAAGCGTCGTGATCGGCAGCTTGCGGCGGCGGTCAATGCGCGCAAACACGATGTCCTTGGGGTCGAACTCGAAATCAAGCCATGAGCCGCGGTAAGGAATGATGCGCGCCGCAAACAGCAGCTTGCCCGATGAATGGCTCTTGCCCTTGTCGTGATCGAAGAACACGCCGGGCGACCGGTGCATCTGCGAAACGATAACGCGCTCCGTGCCGTTTACCACGAAGGTGCCGTTGGAGGTCATGAGTGGAATGTCGCCCATGTAGACGTCCTGCTCCTTGATGTCCTTGACCGACTTGGCCTGGGTGTCCGGATCGATTTCAAATACGATCAGGCGCAGCGTCACCTTGAAGGGTGCAGCAAAGGTCATGCCGCGTTGCTGGCACTCATCCACATCAAACTTTGGCGCCTCAAATTCGTAGCGCACAAATTCAAGCACGGCCTGGCCGGAGAAATCCGAAATCGGAAATACCGATTTGAATACGGCTTGCAGGCCTTCATTGATCCGCCCGCTGGCAGGTTCCTTGACTTGCAGAAACTGGTCGTAAGATTCCTTTTGCACCTCAATGAGGTTCGGCATCACGGCAACTTCAATGCCCTTGCCGAATACTTTGCGGATGCGTTTCCGACTTGCGACCGTATGTGTCTCAGCCATGTGATTTCCTTGTCAGTCTAGCTTTTCCAAGCGATTAAGACGGCTTGTCTGAAGTCCCTTTTTTTGAAGAACCTCAAATAAGCCGTCGGGCAAACTCATATCTTACAAATGTCACCCGATGCAGGGTTTGCGGCCCCGCACCGGAAGACTTTTAGCAATTACTTCAACTCGACCTTGGCACCAGCCGCTTCGAGCTTCTTCTTCATGTCGTCAGCGTCCTTCTTGTTGACGCCTTCCTTGACAGGCTTCGGAGCTGCTTCAACCAGATCCTTGGCTTCCTTGAGGCCGAGACCAGTGATGGCACGGACTTCCTTGATCACTTCGATCTTCTTTTCGCCAGCGGCCAGGAGAACAACCGTAAATTCGGTCTTCTCTTCAGCCGCAGGAGCAGCAGCACCACCGCCAGCGGCGGCAACTGCTACAGGAGCGGCGGCGGAAACGCCCCACTTCTCTTCAAGCATCTTGGAAAGTTCGGCAGCTTCCAGAACCGTGAGGCTCGAAAGGTCTTCTACGATTTTGCTGAGATCAGCCATTTTATATTCTCTCTATTTTAAGTCGGTTTATGACAACAATTAAAAGGCAGGCTATCAGGCAGCCTTGTCTTTGGTGGCGTAGGCGTTGATCACGCGTGCGAGCTGGCCGCCAGGTGCTGCCAGGATCCCCGCAATGCGGGTCGCTGGAGTCTGGATCATGCCAACAATCTTTGCCCTCAGTTGGTCGAGCGAAGGCAATTCCGCGAGTGCCTTGACGGCTGCAGCATCCAGAACGGTTTTGCCAAGAGCCCCGCCGAGCACAACGAATTTCTCGTTGGCCTTGGCGAAGTCTGCGGCAACCTTTGGGGCTGATACGGGATCCTTAGCGTAAGCTATCATGGTCGGACCCTTGAACAGACCCTTGATCCCGTTTGCGTCAGTGCCATCCAGAGCAAGCATTGCAAGACGGTTCTTCGCCACCTTTATGGTGGCGCCCGCCAGGGACATCTTGCCTCTCAGGTCATTGACCTGATTGACTGTCAGTCCCTTGTTGTGGGCCACAACGATAACACCGGTGCTTTTGAACACGGCATTGAGCGTCGAGACGAGCTCTGTTTTTTCAGCTCTTTCCACTTGCTCTCTCCTTTTTGGCGCAGCACGTGATTGTGCCTGCGCCGTTGGACCAGCCGCTCAAACTTCACCTACAAACAGCAGGTGAGGCCTTAAGCAGCGCTCACTTGCCTGTCCCCTTCACCGTTTCCGGATCAGGTTCTTGAGGTCTAAACCGACTCAAAACCCGCTATATGGGGTTTCGCATTCAATTTTGACACCCATCTCATGCAGGCTTGGCGGTTTAAGCGAGGATTTCCCTCACGCCTGCAATCTCGGACAGGTAGAACCAAAGTCATAAGACCTTGGCTAACCCCTTGAAAATGCTTTCACACCTTCAAGAAGAAACTTTTGTTACGCCGCAGATACGCTGGCGATATCGAGCTTGAAGCCCGGGCCCATGGTCGAGGAAATCGACACTTTCTTGAGGAAAGTTCCCTTCGTACCCGATGGCTTTGACTTGTTGACAGCCTCAACAAACGCCCGGATGTTTCCGGCAATCTGCTCTTCCGTAAAGCTCGCCTTGCCGATACCAGCCTGGACGATGCCTGACTTCTCAACCCGGAACTCAACCGCACCACCCTTGGCAGCCTTCACCGCCGCCGTGATGTCCATGGTTACCGTGCCAACCTTGGGGTTGGGCATCATGCCGCGCGGGCCTAGGACCTTACCCAATCGGCCAACAAGGCCCATCATGTCGGGTGTTGCAATGCAACGGTCAAAGTCCAATGTGCCCTTGTTCACGATCTCGAACAGGTCTTCGGCACCCACCACATCGGCACCCGCCTTCTTGGCCTCTTCGGCCTTGGCGCCCTTGGCGAACACGCCAACGCGCACCTTGCGGCCCGAACCGTTAGGCAGCGCGCACACGCCGCGCACCATCTGGTCCGCATGGCGTGGGTCAACGCCCAGGTTCATGGCAATTTCAATGGTCTCGTCAAACTTGGCATTGGCCTTGGCCTTCACCAGCTTCACCGCATCGATAAGGCCGTAATATTTGGACCGGTCAATGCCCGCTTCATTCTTGGCAACACGTTTTGGGGCTTTGCTCATCTCTTTACTCCACCACCTGAAGGCCCATGGACCGGGCAGACCCTGCAATCTCACGCGCCGCCGCATCAACATCGCGCGCGTTCATGCCCTTGAGCTTCTGCGTTGCGATCTCACGGCATTGCGCCATGGTCACAGTGCCGGCACTCACCTTACCCGGCTCCTTGGAGCCGGCGGTAACCTTGGCAGCCTTCTTCAGGAAGTAAGACGCCGGAGGCGACTTCATCTCGAAGGTAAAGGACTTGTCCTGGAACGCCGTAATGATCACCGGAACGGGCGAGCCCTGCTCCATCTTTTGCGTAGCCGCATTGAAGGCCTTGCAGAATTCCATGATGTTGAGACCGCGCTGTCCGAGCGCTGGTCCGATTGGCGGAGACGGGTTTGCCTGTCCCGCCGGCACTTGCAATTTGATAAAGCCGACGACTTTCTTGGCCATTTATAATCTTCCCTCGCCGGTCATTTCCGGCAGTTTGAGGTTAGTGGTCCGGCTTTCGCCTCCCACCGGGTTTAGAGCACATCCAAAAGATCAGCGGATCTTTTCAACCTGCCCATACTCGAGTTCGACAGGCGTTGGCCTGCCGAAAATTGAGACCGCAACCTTAAGCCGCGACCGCTCTTCATCCACTTCCTCAACCTGTCCGTTGAAGGAAGCAAAAGGTCCATCTGCCACGCGCACCTGCTCGCCGATTTCGAAGCTGATGCTCGTCTTTGGCCGTTCCACGCCCTCAGCCACCTGATTGAGAATGCGGTTGGCCTCGGCGTCCGAAATCGGGATCGGCTTGGAATCCGAACCCAGAAAACCGGTCACCTTTGGCGTGTTCTTGATCAAATGGAAAGCCTGGTCGGTCAATTCCATTTTCACCAGCACATAGCCCGGAAAAAAACGACGCTCGCTCTTGATCTTGCGACCCCGGCGAACCTCGATGATCTCCTCGGTCGGAACTAGGACCTGTTCAAACAGGTCGCCAAGACCCTTCTGAACCGACTGTTCCTTTATAGATTCGGCCACCTTTTTCTCGAAATTCGAGTAAGCGTGAACGATATACCAGCGTTTTGTCATTCCTATCCCGTACGTCTCAGCGGCACCCTTTAGAGGCCCAGAAGCAGCTTGTCGATGCCTTGTTTCAAAACAAAGTCCACCAGCAGGAAAAACAGCGCGGCGGCGGTCACCATGATCATCACCATGACGGTCGAAACCATAATTTCCTTGCGTGAGGGCCAAGTGATCTTTTTGGCCTCATCGCGCACTTCTTGAACAAATTCTACCGGACTCGTTTTGGCCATGGCCGCATTCCTTGGTTAATGGCAGGGGCAGAAGGGCTCGAACCCTCGGCCTGCGGTTTTGGAGACCGCCGCTCTACCAACTGAGCTATACCCCTATCTCGTTCAGAGGTCAGGTATCAGAAGTCAGATACGCTGGCCTCATATGGTGTCATTCTACAATTTTCGCAACCACGCCGGCACCGACGGTACGTCCGCCTTCACGGATGGCGAAGCGCAGCTTCTCCTCCATGGCGATCGGCGTGATCAGTTCGACGTCAAAGGCTATGTTGTCGCCCGGCATCACCATTTCCG
>JAHFPK010000322.1 GCA_023266715.1 Hyphomicrobiales bacterium
ACTGGCGTCGGCAAAACCGAAGTGGCCAGGCGCCTGGCGGAAGTTCTTGGCGTCCATATCCTGCGTTTCGACATGTCGGAATACATGGAGCGCCACACTGTCTCCCGCCTCATCGGCGCCCCTCCAGGCTATGTCGGCTTTGACCAGGGCGGCTTGCTCACCGATGGCATTGACCAGCACCCCCACTGCGTGCTGCTGCTCGATGAAATTGAAAAGGCCCACCCCGATCTCTTCAACATCCTGTTGCAGGTCATGGACCACGGCAAGCTCACCGACCACAACGGCAAGTCCGTCGATTTCCGCAACGTCATATTGATCATGACCACTAACGCCGGCGCTCAGGACATGGCCCGCGAGGCAATTGGCTTCGGCAGTACCGTGCGCGATAGTGATGACAACGAAGCCATCACCCGCATGTTCACGCCGGAGTTCCGCAACAGGCTCGACGCAACAATTGGATTCAGCCACCTGCCGCCCGATATCGTGCGAAAAGTCGTGGAGAAATTCATCCTCCAGCTCGAGGCCCAATTGTCCGAGCGCCAGATCAACATCGAGATTTCAGCCGAAGCGTCGGATTGGCTGGCCAAGAAAGGCTACGACCATCAGATGGGCGCAAGGCCCTTGGCCCGCATCATCCAGGAACACGTCAAGAAGCCGCTGGCCGAAGAAGTCTTGTTCGGCAAGCTCGCCAAGGGCGGCACCGTACGCATCCTGCTGAAGGATAATGAACTGACCTTCCAGTATCTCGGCCGCGACGAGGAAAAATCCCTGCCTAAGCCGCCGGAGCGCAAATCTCTTCCGCGCAACAAGGCAAAGGCGGAGACGAAATCAGCGGCGAAGAAAAAAGTTACTGCGAAGAAGTAGTAAAAATCCGGCCAACATCTGTCAGCCCTGGCAATTGGTGGACATCCTTCGCAAGACTGGCCAAATTGCTGGCTAGTCTTGGGGATGGGTAATTGTCACGCGCCCGCATTTTTATTTTAACTTCCTTAGCCATGGTGGCCTTTGCCGGCAACTCGCTGCTATGCCGCCTTGCCCTCAAACACACCGGCATCGATGCAGCCAGTTTCACCTCAATTCGGTTGATCTCGGCAGCCCTCATGCTGTGGCTGCTGGTGCGTGTGAGGAGCAAGGTCAATTCAGGTAAAGGCAATTGGCCATCGGCTGTGGCGCTGTTTGCCTATGCCGCCGGATTCTCGATTGCCTATATCGGTCTTCCCGCCGGAACCGGTGCCCTGTTGCTTTTTGGTTCCGTGCAGACAACGATGATCAGTTTCGGAATTTGGAAGGGTGAACGATTGCATGCGCTGCAGGTCATGGGTCTGCTGCTTGCGGTCGGTGGGTTGGTTGGCCTCATGTTGCCGGGTCTCTCCGCCCCGCCATTCTTCGGTTCCATCATGATGCTGGGCGCTGGTGTTGCCTGGGGCATCTATTCTTTGCGCGGCAGGGGAGCAGGCGATCCCACCAGGGTGACAGCCGGAAACTTTCTGCGCACCATTCCAATCACAGTAGCACTTAGTCTGTTGGCGTTTAATTGGATTTCATTGGATTGGGCAGGGGTACGCTATGCCATCCTGTCGGGCGCAGTAACATCGGGAATTGGTTACTCCATCTGGTATCAGGCATTACCAGCGTTAAAAGCCACGCAGGCGGCAACGGTGCAGCTCAGCGTTCCCGTAATTGCGGCAATAGGCGGAATTATTTTTATTGCTGAGCCCTTAACCCTGCGGCTCGTGCTAGCCTCCATCGCAATCCTTTCCGGAATTGCGCTGGTAATCCTGGAGAAAAACAAGCCCAAGGAAACTTAGGATTGGCAGCAGTTTTGTCCTTTGTCATAATGCCTTTTTTATTTTCTCCGCGTGACTTGCCAGCACTCCGTGATCCGCCATCTTGCCCGAATGCGGACGAAGGGTCTGGCCTTCGTTCAGCGGCAAGATGTGGAAGTGCAGATGAAACACCGTCTGTCCCGCAGCAAGCTCATTGTATTGGCGGACTTGCACGCCATCGGCTTTGAAAGCGGCCTTCGCGGCGCGCGCCACCTTTTGCACGGTGGCCATGAGTGGTGTCAGAGTCGATAGCTCCGCATCCAGCAAATTGCGCGAACCAACCTTGGGGATGACCAGGCAGTGGCCGTCCACCTGGGGCATCACATCCATGAAGGCCAATGTGTATTCATCCTCATACAGCTTATGACTGGGAATTTCACCACGCAGGATTTTCGCGAAGATGTTGTTGGCGTCATAGGTCATGTAACAAACTCCAATCTTTCTGCTTTGCCTTCTCCCGCCGCAGGTGGGGGGAAGGTGGCCGAAGGCCGGATGAGGCCTCTTGCTGGACAACTTTCGCACGCCACCAATTATATCAAAAGTGCCCTCACCCGCACATCGCAGCCAAGTTTACGCTGGCTGCGTAAACTTGCCAGCTTGCGGGCACCCTCTCCCATGCAAGATGCACGGGAGAGGGCAAATTTTGCAATAGTTCCCGATGATGGCATGGACAAAATCAATCATCACGTTCATGTCGAAATGGCGAATGCTCCGCAAGCAAAGCTTGATCCCGATCTATAGCGCGCCGCTCCTGTTCCAGGTATTCCCCCACCGCCCGGGCCAGGCCCGGATGAGAAAAGTGGTGCAGGCTATAGGTTTTTACCGGCAGATAGCCCCGCGCCAGTTTATGCTGCCCCTGGGCTCCCGCTTCAACCCGCTTCAATTTATGCTGTATGGCAAAGTCTATGGCCTGATAGTAGCAGGCCTCGAAATGCAGGAAATCATGGTGTTCGCTGGCGCCCCAATTGCGCCCATAAAGCGCCTCGGACCCGATGAAATTCAGGGCGCCCGCAATGATACGCCCCTCGCGCCGCGCCAGAATGAGCAATATGTGCTGCCCCATGCTTTTGCTGACCAGGCTAAAAAACTTTCGCGTCAGATAAGGCGAGCCCCATTTCCGTGATCCCGTTTCCATATAGAAATCAAAGAACGCTTCCCAGTGGTTTTCGCGCAGTTCCTTGCCCGTCACCCAGTCAAAACTGATTCCGGCATCCCGCACCGCCTTTCGCTCCTTTCGAATATTCTTGCGCTTGGCTGAAGACAGGCTCGCCAGAAAATCATCAAAACTTCCATAGTCCTGGTTCTGCCAATGGAATTGAATGTCTTGCCGTTGCAGCCACTTGGCCTTGTCAGCCCCCATCCAATCCTCTTCCGGTAAAAAGGTAATGTGGGCCGATGATGTATTCATTTCCTTGCAAAGCCCAATCAGGCCTTTGGCCAGAAGATCGCGTGTTTCTGCGCTCGCAGAAAACAGGCGAGGCCCTGTTACCGGTGTGAACGGCACCGATGCCTGTAGTTTGGGGTAATAGCGCCCGCCCGCCTGGTGGAAAGCTTCCGCCCAGCCGTGATCAAAAACATATTCTC
>JAHFPK010000323.1 GCA_023266715.1 Hyphomicrobiales bacterium
CGAATTTGATTTCCCAGCCCTCCTTGATGAACCATTCGGCGGCCTGGCGTGCGGCCACTTCTTCCGAGCGGTGATCGGTGTAGCCCACAAGGGCCACGCCTTTTCCGATGGTGTTGAAGTCGCCGCCTTCAAAATTTCCGGCGGAGATCATGTCGTAAATCGGAATGTCGTTTTCGAGGTAAAACCTGAGTGCCGCCGCATATTCGCCACGGCGGCGCGGATTTGCCAACTGGCAGATCACGGCGCCATAGGGCGTCATGAAGGAACTGTCGCGGGCATAGACCTGATAGGGATTGTTCATGTCGGTGGGCAGGAAATGGGTGGTGACGCCCGCATCATGGTAGGCATCCACCATTTCTCGGTGCTGGCGCATGGCCACCTGCTTGTCGAACTTGTAGCCTTTGCGCAGGGTATCGCGCACAAGCGACGACCAATGGGCATTTTCCAAGCCCATCCAGCGAAAACTCTCTGCCGGTCCCAGCAATACGTCCCTGAGCGGACCGGTTTCTGATTTCAGATACCAGTTTTTCATGAGGGGGGTGTTGCCCCCTTCAACACGGGCGCGAAGGGGGATTTGTTTGCTGGCGGTCATTGGCGGCTCCCTATTGGTGTGCATGGAAATTAACACCGGTAAGTGCGCGCCGGAATACCACAACAGGGTTATATCTCACGGGAGGCAAGAAACCAGTGAAACAATTCCGCCTGGGATGATATGCCGAGTTTCGCATAGATGTGGCGGCGATGAACGCGGACAGTCTCGATGGAGATCGCGAGCTGCGCGGCAAGCGATTTCGTGGAGTGGCCTTCGAGTATGAGGTTCACGACTTGTGCCTCGCGAGAGGTAAGGGCCGAGGCCGGTGCACTCGGTGGCAAGCGGCGCGGAGCAGCCGATTTTCCGGCCTTGCCGATTGTCACGTCCGGCAGGGCCATATGACGCTTAACGGCGGCGGCCATGACCGGCATGAGTTCTTCCAGTTGCCGCAGGTCCGTTGCGGCAAAGCGCTTGTGACCAGTGCTGCGGGAGAACGACATAAAAACCGTGGCACCTTTACCCGCCGGGATCAGCACGCCCATCATGTCTGCCACGCCGATTTGGCTGAAATAGCGGCGGTGGTATTCGCTTGCTGGGAAGCCTTCGGGGGCGATGTCCATAATGCGCGCGGCGCGCGGCAACGGGCCTTTCTTCGCGAGCCGGTAAAATGGGCTCAGCAAATAGACGCCAGAGATATAGTCGCCATAAAGATAGCCCCGCTCCGCGGGCCTTAGCCGATCAACCGCAACAAGCGGTGGGGCATCCTCGAAGAACAGGATAAGGGCTGCGGCGTCGTGCATGATGGCTGTGGCAGCAAATCCGAGGAGGCGGTCCGCGAAGCTGGTGGTTCCAAGAGCGGCAATGAGCTCCGCCGTTGCCGTAACGACGCCATTCATTCCGCGCGCAAGCTGGAAAAACCCGGTGCCATCATTACGCTGACTTCCACTTGATCGAGCATCCCATGGATGAAATTTGCTCGCGGGGGCCTTTTCCCGTTTCGGCAACAAGCGTCATGGCTTCAAAGAGGTCTCGCCGGGCATTCGGCACAAGCACGGTTTTCGATTCATTAAGCCGCCCCCGGTACTGCAGTTCCAGATTGCCGTTGAAGCCGAAAAAATCCGGCGTGCAGACCGCATCATAGGCACGGGCCACGGCCTGGCTTTCATCGTGCAGGTAGGGAAAGGTGAAGCCGTGCTGCTTGGCGAAGTCTTTCATCTTGTCAAAGCTGTCTTCGGGATGGCTTATTGCATCGTTGGCGCAGATGGCGACGGTGGCAACGCCTAGGGCTTGAAGCTCAGCTGCATCGCGCACCAGCCGCCCGGCAATGGTTTTCACATAGGGGCAATGGTTGCAGATGAAGGCTATGAGCGTGCCTTTGGGCCCGCGAAGATTCTCCAGCGCATGAATCTTGCCATCGACTCCAGGCAGGCTGAAACTTGGCGCTTTCCAGCCAAAATCGCAGAGTGGTGGAAGTGCTGCCATGAATCCTCTTCAGTAAGGGAGATCAAAATATTCGGCTGATGTCATGGCAAAGATATCGACATCTTCAAAGCGCCCGTCGCCCACGGCGTAACCCGCCACACGCTTTTCGTGAACCATGCCAATGCGGCGCGCCAGCTTTGCTGAAGCGGAATTCGCCCGCATGACCTTGCACCAGACGCTTTTCGCCTTCAGGCGCTCGAAGCTGAGGCCTAACAGCGCCGTGCCAATTTCAGTTCCAAAGCCACAAGCCCACATGGCGGGATGAACACCCCAGCCCAGTTCAATGGTGCGATCACGTTGCATGATCATGAAACCGTCGCCTATGGCTTCACCGGATGAGCGCTCTTCGGCCGCGAGATGGAAAACATTGCGGCGGTCATCGCCTTGCCGGGCAACCGAACGCAGGACAAATGCCGCGACCTCGGCATCGTTGCGCAGGCGCATCGCGGTGTAGCGCTGGTAACGCGGCTGCATCATGAAACCGGAAAAGGCTTTGACATCATAGGATTCAATCTCGCGCACAATGAGATTTGGCGTGTCAGCGAGAGGGAGAATGGTCAGCGACTTCATGGGCAAACACTATAAGCAATTTTCCGGCCTGTGAAGCCTTCAATTTGCTCAAAGCTGTTCGGGTTGCACTGCGGGCCAGACAGGGGCCCGTGGTGTCGCAGTTTGTCCTTGGCAATTGAATTGCTGGCAGTTTACAGACTAGAATTGCTAAAATCCATTGCACGAACAGGGAGATGCCAGCATGGCCTCCCAGAAGTCATAATAATTCCATACGGAACAACTCGAAGAAATTTACAGAACACGATTGGAGAGAACCATGGACGCAAAGACTGACAAGAGTGAGGGCAAGTGCCCGGTCGTGCACACGACTGCTGCCAGGGCCAACCGGGACTGGTGGCCGAACCAGTTGAACCTTCAGGTTCTGCACCAGCACTCCACCCTGTCCAATCCGATGGGCGAGGCGTTTAACTACGCGGAGGAGTTCAAGAAGCTCGACATTCAGGCGCTGAAAAAGGACCTCTACGCGCTGATGACGGACTCGCAGGAGTGGTGGCCGGCCGACTTTGGCCACTACGGGCCGCTGTTCATCCGGATGGCGTGGCACAGCGCGGGCACCTACCGCATCGGCGACGGCCGCGGCGGCGCCGGAGCCGGGCAGCAGCGTTTCGCGCCGCTCAACAGCTGGCCGGACAACGTGAACCTCGACAAGGCGCGCCGGCTATTGTGGCCGATCAAGCAGAAGTACGGCAACAAGATCTCGTGGGCCGACCTTATGATTCTCACGGGCAACGTTGCCCTCGAGTCTATGGGGTTCAAGACGTTCGGTTTCGGCGGCGGGCGCGCTGATGTCTGGGAGCCCGAACAGGACATCTACTGGGGGCC
>JAHFPK010000053.1 GCA_023266715.1 Hyphomicrobiales bacterium
TCCCGCGCCATCACCGCGAAAACAGGCTCATAAAGCACGCAGGAGAACACCGCACCCATGGCGATCCACACGGCGTAGAGCTGCCAGAGTTCAGTGACTTGCGACCATGCCAGCAGCAACAGCGCGGCGGCAACCGATCCCGCCGTCATCAGCACTCGCCCGCCGTAAGCATCAATGGCGCGGCCCGCGAATAAGGAAGCAAAACCCGTTGCCGCCAGTCCGGCGGACAACGCGCCATTGATCGCAGGGCTTGACCAGCCCATCTCCACAGCCATGGGTCCAGCGATCACCGCGAAGGCATAATAGAGCGAACCCCAGGAAACCAGTTGCGCCACCGCAAGGGGCAGAACAAAGCCCCAGCGAAATGTCATCAGCAGCGGCCCGCAATACTGCAGCCGCAACCCGCCTTGCCCGCATCCTTTTCGATGGCGTCAAGATTGCAACAGGCATCGGTACGCGAAAGCTTAGGCCCGCCGCAACAGCCGCCCTCCTCGCCATGGCCAAGGCCCTCACAAACTCCGGTCTGCGGTAAAACGAGTTTTGTATCCAAGGCGGCCTCCATGTCTCCCGCCAGCGCGGCCACAACCGAACGCACCTGTTCATAGCCCGTGGCCATCAGAAACGTCGGCGCGCGGCCATAGCTCTTCATGCCCACGATAAAGAAATTGTTTTCAGGCTGCGTTAACTCCTTCACGCCGTGGGGCGGAACATCCCCGCAGCTATGTTCATTGGGATCGATCAGGGGGCCAAGCTCGCGCGTGCACTCTAGCCAGGGATGCAGATCGAGCCTGATTTCGCTGAGCATGGAAAAATCCGGGCGGAAGCCCGTGGCAACGATGACCTCGTCGGCCGCGATTGATTTGCCCGTCTCGTCAGTTATTTCGATTGCATCCTTCTTGAGCGCGAAACTGTGAACCCGGAAAGGCGCCTCCACCGAAACTTTGTCGCTGGCGATCGAGTCTTTGGCGCGTTTGCCAAGGGCCCCACGATTGGCGAGTTGATCATCCGAACCGCCGCCAAACGTCTTGTCAGATGGCACCGAGCGCATGGCCCAGATGATTTCTGTTGCGGGCACTTCTTTCTTGAGCCGCGCCAGATTCAAAATCGAATCCATGGCCGAATGGCCAGAGCCGATCACCACCACGCGCTTGCCCGCATAACGCTTACGCTGCACGCCAAATACATCGGGAATTCCAGTTGTGATGCGAGATGCACTCTCCTTCTCGCCCAAAGCCGGAATTCCGTTGGCACCGCCAGGATTAGGCGCGGACCAGGTGCCCGACGCATCAATCACCGCTCTGGCAAGAGACCGCTCCATCTTTCCATTCCCGTGGGTCACCGAAATTTCAAAGGGCCGCTGCTCGCGCCCTTTCGAGGGAACCCGGTCCATACCCTGCCGCGTCACCGCAGTGAGCTTCGCGCCGTAGCGGATGTTTGGTGCGATGGCTGGCAGCGCGGCAAGCGGCGCAAGATAGTCATTGATCAATTCCTGCCCCGTGGGATCGCGGTCGGGACCAGGCATGGTCCATCCCGTTTCTTTCAACAATCGCTCCGCTGCACTATCCACGTTGAAGCGCCACGGCGAAAAGAAAGTCACATGGCCCCATTGGCGCACCGCAGCGGCAGGCCCATTGCCTGCTTCAAAAACCACAAACGGCACACCGCGCTCGGCAAGGTGCGCCGCCGCCGCAAGACCTACGGGCCCTGCCCCGATGACTGCGACGGGCAATTTGGGGTGCAACGAGAAATTCATTGTTTTGTTCCTTCCGGAAACATCGAAATAAATGATCTGAAAAAATCCGTCACGCCACTTTCTCCACCGGAGCGCACGCGGCAGCGGCGTCAACGCAGCATTCATCAACGAGAAATGAAACCAGTGTTTCCATCATCTGGAAATTGGCCCGGCACATGAGCGTCGTTCCCTGCCGTTCCTGCGAAACCAGATCGACAATGATCAGCGCCCGCAAATGATGCGACAGGGTTGAGGCGGCGATCTTTAGGCGCTTCTGCAATTGCCCGACGGCCAGGCCATCGTCGCCCGCCCGCACCAGAAGCCGGAACACGGCAAGCCGTGTCGGGTTCCCCAGCGCCTCAAGCCTTGCAGCGGCATCTTCAATTCGTGTTGCAACTGTTATTCCTCGTAGCATGGAGGAGACATATGAGAGAAAAATCCGTTTGTCAACCGTATTTCCAGAAATATAGAAATATAAACAGGAGTGTACGCATAGGATGCAGGCGGTGTCCCTGTCTGGATTTCCATCTTGGACCAGACGAAGAGTTCCAGGCCGGAGAAGACCAGGCCTCTAAATGCAAGCGGGTTGATCCCGGTCAATACCACAAATGCAGGATTGGATATTCTAACCCTGTGGGCGAGGGAAAAATGATTGGATGAAGTGGAAGCGTGTAGCCGGATACGGTTTGGCGCTATGGTTCGTGCCTTTCGCCGTATCGTTTTTCCTGTTTTCTGTCAGGGAGGGTGACCGGGCGCTTTTCGAGAGCCTCATAACCGTTGTTGGTGTTGCAAGTGCCGTCACCGGGACGGTGCTCTATTTTCGCGATGTTGAGAAATCGGACATCAAGGTTGGATTGCTGCTGGGGCTCGTCTGGGGAGCCATCTCGATAATCATTGATCTTCCCATCTTCCTCGGGATTTTCGAAATGTCACTGAGAAATTACGCTGTTGACATTGCGCTGACCTACTTGGCGTTTCCAGCCATCACAATGGGGATTGCCGCTGCGAAATCGGCCCGCCCCACCTCTCTTGACTCTTACTGACCGATGGGTTAGTTATTTTTTATGACTGACCAGTCAGAAATAACTGCGCGAAAACGTCGCCCAGAAGCCCGGCCATCGGAAATCCTTGAGGCGGCCCTCGATCTCTTTACCGAGCGTGGCTTTAATGCCACGAGGTTAGCCGATGTGGCATCGCGCGCGGGCTTGAGCAAAGCGGCGATCTATCTGTATTTCAATGATAAAACTTCGCTTCTGACAGCTCTCGTGCAGGCCACGGTCGGGGCCAATATCAGTTTGGCCAGCGACATGATCAGCAAACATCAGGGCCCTGTGGCGCCACTCCTGCGGCAATTACTTAGCTTTATGGCGGGGCGCATGGAGGAAACCCGCATGCCGGACTTGATCAAGCTGGTGATCTCCGAGTCTCGCGCCCATCCCGAGATCGGCCACTTCTATCTCGACAATGTCATTGGCAAGGCCCTACCCCTGTTCCAGTCCCTGATCGAGCGTGGCATAGCCAGCGGTGAATTCCGCGAAGTCGACCCCCGTCTCACGGTCAAATGCCTGGTCGGGCCCATGCTGCTCGGCGCCATCTGGAAAAGCGCCTTCGAACCCATCGGCGCCGATCCCATCGATATCTCAGCCCTCGCCGCCCACGACGCCGATCTCATCATCAGGGCACTAAGGCCATGAACAAGCTCATCCCGGTCCTGATCATCGCCCTCGCCGCCGTGGCTTTCTATTTCAAGGACCGCTGGCTGCCCCAGCCTCCGGGGCAGGCCAATTACCTCGGCTATGTCGAAGGCGAAACCGTAATGATCGCAGCCCCGCAGGCGGGCCGCATCACCATGAGACCCGCCACAAAAGGTGCTGCGATCAAGAAGGGCGATTCCCTGTTCAGCCTGGACCCGAGCGTTGCCACGGCAGAACTTGCACGCAGCGAAGCCGCGGTCCGCACCGCGCAGGCCCAACTTGACAATCTCCTGACCGGCAAACGCGAACCGGAACTGGAACAGATCCGCGCCCAGCGCCGCGAGGCTGAGGCAGGCCTTGCTCTAGCCAAGGCTGAACTGCTCCGCGCCATGAGCCTGGCAACCAGCGGCACCGGGTCGCGCACGAGCCTCGAACAGGCGCAAGCCTCCGTATCGCAATACCAGGCCCGCATCGCCCAGTTCAATGCCTCGGAAGCCACAAGCCGCTTGGCTGGTCGCGATGCCGAAATCGAAGCGGCCCGCTCGAAGGTCACGGAAGCCGAAGCAAGTGCGGAGCAGGCGCGCGCCAAACTTGCCGAACTTTCACCCGCAGCGCCGGTAGCGGCAACCGTCGAAAACACTTTTTTCGAGGTGGGCGAATGGGTGAGTGCCGGTCAACCCGTCGTTTCGCTTCAGGCCGCCGATGCAATCACGCTGCGCTACTTCGTGCCCGAGGCGGCTCTGGCTGCCGCCGTGCCCGGAACTTCAATCCATTTTACCTGTGATGGCTGTGGGTCTGGAAAGACCGCCACCATAACTCATGTGGAAGCAACACCTGAATTCACTCCGCCGGTGATCTATTCGCAAAGTGCGCGCGCCAAGCTTGTGTATCTGGTGGAAGCGCGGCCCGACGCGATTGATCCCCTGCTCCGCCCCGGACTTCCCATTGAAGTCGAGCCGACGCCATGAACGAAACGCAGCACGCAGCAATCGATGTAAAGGGGTTGGTCAAACGCTATGGCACACGCACCGTCGTGGACCACGTTGATCTCCGGCTTATGCCTGGCCGCATTTGCGGCTTCCTCGGGCCCAACGGTTCGGGCAAGACTACGACGCTCCGCTTGATTTGCGGGTTGCTGACACCCGATGCCGGCAACGGCACCTGTCTCGGCCATGACCTGATCACTGGCCGCGATGCCATCAAACGCCAGACCGGATACATGACCCAGAAATTCGGGCTCTACGAAGATCTGACGATCCGCGAGAATCTCGATTTCGTGGCCCGGGTTTATCTTCTCGATCACGTCCGCGACCGCGTCGACCGTGCGCTGGAACGCCTCGATCTCGCCAGCCGCCAGAACCAGTTGACCGGGGCCCTGTCGGGTGGCTGGAAGCAGCGCCTGGCCCTTGCGGCCTGCGTGCTGCACGAGCCGAAGCTTCTGCTCCTCGATGAGCCCACTGCCGGGGTTGATCCGAAAGCCCGCCGCGCCTTCTGGGACGAAATCCATGCCCTCGCCGCCGAAGGAATCACCGTGCTGACTTCAACCCATTACATGGACGAGGCCGAACGCTGCCACGAGATCGCCTATATCGCCTATGGCAGGCTGATGGCCCGGGGCACGGCGGAAGATATTGTCGCGCAATCGGGACTCAAGGCCTGGCTGGCGACTGGTCCTGGCGCCGACAAACTGGCGCCCCTGCTGCGCGATGTGCCTGGCGTTACCGCTGCCGCAGCATTCGGCCTCACGTTGCACGTCTGCGGTCCCGATGAAGTAGCGCTTGAAGCTGCCATTGCGCCGTTGCGCCGCGACAAGACGGTCAAATGGGAGAAGTCCGAGCCGACACTTGAGGACATTTTCATCCATCTTATGGGCCAGGCGCGCGACAACGCCGAAGCAGCCTGAGGAGCATCCGCGATGGGTTTCCTCCACCGGTTGCTGGCCATGATCTACAAGGAGGCCCTGCAGCTTCGCCGCGACCGCCTGACCTTCGCCATGATGTTCGGCATTCCCATCATGCAGCTCGTGCTCTTCGGCTTTGCCATCAACAACGATCCCAAGGGCCTGCCGACAGCAATTCTCGCCTCAGACCACTCTGCACTCACGCGCGCCCTGATCAGCACCATCGGCAACACCGGCTATTTCAGTTTCTCCAATGCCGTGGCGACAGAAAAGGAGGCCGACGAACTACTGCAGCGCGGGGCGGTCCAGTTCATCATTACCATCCCCGGCGATTTCACCCGCAAGCTGATCCGCCGCGAACGGGCCCAGATCGTCATTGAGGCCGATGCGACCGATCCTGCCACAACCAGTGGTGCTCTGGCGGCCGTCGATCAGGCGATATCCCAGACGCTCACCCGCGAGTTCTCGGGCCCACTTGCGATCTACCGGACTGGCGAGAGCTCGGCTGAAGTTCTGTTGCACCGCCGGTATAATCCAGAGAGCATCACCCGCTACAACGTGGTGCCCGGGCTGCTCGGCATCATCCTGACAATGACCATGGTGATGATGACGGCGCTCGCCGTCACCCGCGAGCGCGAGCGCGGCACCATGGAAAATCTGCTGGCCATGCCGGTCCGGCCCATCGAGGTGATGGTGGGAAAGATCGCACCTTATATTGTCATCGGCGCCATACAGGTGTCGGTCGTGTTGATAGCCGCGAATATCTTGTTCGGTGTTCCCTTCGTTGGCAGCTTCACCCTCTTCGGCATTGCGACGCTGCTCTTCATCACCGTCAATCTGGCGCTCGGCTTCACCTTCTCAACCATCTCCCAGAACCAGCTCCAGGCCGTGCAGATGTCATTCTTCTTTCTGATGCCGTCCATCCTGCTGTCGGGCTTCGCCTTCCCGTTCCGCGGCATGCCGGGGTGGGCCCAGGCCATCGGCGAGGCCCTTCCGGTCACGCACTTCCTGCGTATCGTCCGTGGACTGATGTTAAAGGGCGCCAGCTTCGAACAGATTGTTGGCGAAGTTACAATTCTTCTGCTGATGCTGGTGATTGTCTCGGCCCTGGCAATCAGCCGTTACCGTGTGACACTCGACTAACTTGGTGACTTGCACAAACAAGCTCACAGTTAAAGCTATCGGCCATAGGTGTAGGTAACCGAAGCTTTGCCAATTGACTCCCGCATCACGTCCGCGAGGATCATGCCGGGCGACGCGTCGCGCTCTGTCTCCGCTTCGGCAGATTTGAGGGCATAAAGCGTGAAAACATAATGGTGGACACCACCGCCTTGGTCAGGACAGGGGCCAAGATAACCGCTGCGCCCGAGATCGGCTTTACCCTGAACGGCGCCCTTCGGCATGCCCTTGCCACCCTTTGTGCCGGCGCCTTCAGGCAAGCCCGCAGCACTTGCTGGAATCCTCAGCACCTGCCAATGCCACCAGCCGAAACCGTCAAGAGCATCCGGATCAAAC
The DNA here is from genome assembly GCA_023266715.1 of Hyphomicrobiales bacterium. Classification (GTDB taxonomy): domain Bacteria; phylum Pseudomonadota; class Alphaproteobacteria; order Rhizobiales; family Aestuariivirgaceae; genus Aestuariivirga. Next base: position 6,842 of record JAHFPK010000053.1, read on the forward strand.
AGGGTGAGCGCAAAGCTTTTGGTGCCCGCGGGTGCGTCTTTCCAGGAAAGTGCGGGAGACACGTTTTGTCCTTTGCATTCTTTCGCCAGGAATTTCTGCTCCCATTTGCCGTCGGAGACTGATGGGCTTGATAACTCGAAAGCAAAGCTTGTTCCATTGCTTCCGAAAAACAGGAGGGTAGCGAGGATGATGCGTGAAGTGATCATGAAAATAATCCTTTCATTAGTTAGGCCGGTTTGCCTATGCGCCAATAAAGCGCAGAATTTCAAACTGAACCAGCACCTGCTGGTAAGCTTGCTCCGCTTGAGTATCAGTGGCTGGCGTAAACGGCGGGCGCGGCATTCGCCGAAATCAGCAGCACATCAAAAGCCTCGCCGCTGCCTCCGGTTTCCATCCCCGGCGATTCCATCGGCATGCCGGGCACGACGAGAGCAATGGCACCTGCCGGCCGTTCCTTGAGAAACTTCATGACGTCACTCACTGGAATGTGGCCTTCGAAGGCATAGCCGTCCGCAAGCCCAATGTGACAGCTTGCCAGTTCGACTGGAACCTTCAGGCCCTCCCTGCGTGTATTGAGGTTGGGATCGTCCTCAATCGTCACCGTGAAACCCGCTGCGATCATATGTTTCACCCAGCCCTCACAGCAACCGCATCCCGGATTGCGATAGACCGCGACCGGGGGGAGTGCCGCCGCCCGGCCCGCACGTGGCGCAATCAAAACGGAAGCCGAAGCGAGGAGGGAAAGTAATGTGGTTCGGCGATTCATGGGTTATCTTCTGACGAGACGGTTGTAGATTATAACCAACACCGCAGCTGCGATCCAGCCGAAGATCGCACTGAAAATGATACCGTCAATGAGATTGCGGATGCTGCCCACTTCTGCAGTCGAAAACAACGTCAACCAGTTATGGGCAAGCTGCCAGCCGGGCAGGATCATCGCCGCCGCTTCGCAAAGCACTAAAAGAACAACGAGAGCGCCGGAAAGGGCCCAGCCGAATGCCACGAGATCAAGTTTGGAATTTTCCATTTCATTCTCCTTTGGTGGGTGTCGAACGTGATGAAGTGGGCGGCACATCTTCCGAACTACTCTGCCCATGATGATGGCCGTGGCCCCTATGCATAAAGATGTGCATGAGAGGACATGCGGCAAGCACCAGAAACGGCAAGGCCGCCGCCAAATGAGCGCCATGCCAGATCACGAGATAACCGCCCAAGAAAACGGCGAGGCCCAGCACGGCCCAGCCTCGATAGGACTTGAAACAACTGAACATGATTCATCCTCCTTCGTAACCGACAGTAGCCATCATGCCGGTGGCCATGTGGTAGAGATGGTGACAATGGAACGCCCAGGCTTTGCCCGGATTGACGGCATCGAAGGCAAAGGCGATGCTGGTCATGGGCGGCAGGAAAGCCGTATCGCGCACCGCACCGGAAATTTCCTGGCCATTGATGGCAACGATCTGGAAGTGATGCCCGTGGAGATGCATGGGATGGGTCATCATCGAGTGGTTGCGCATCTCGACAACCACCCGTTCGCCCTGGCGCACCAAGAGATCGGCACTTGACTGCATGCCCCATTCATAACCCTGCATGCTGCCCACGAGATTGATCGCGTAGTTGCGGTCGGCGGCCTTCGGCACGAGCGGCTGGACCGCCATTAGCCCCGATTCAATGGCCTGTGACAGGATTGGCCCTTGCGTCTCTCCGATATCCGGGAATTTTCCAATGGTGGCTCCGGGAGTTGCCAGAATGATGCCTGTTCGCTGCGCACCGCCTTCACGCAAGGCAAACACCGGGAAGGCGCCGCCTTCCCTAGGCACCGGCAGTCGGAAATCCACCCGTTGGCCCATGGCCATCGGGAACTGCCGCGTTTTCAAGGGAACGACATCCTGCCCGTCAACGGCAATCACTTCACCGTCGAGTGCGCCCGTATCGATGGTGAAAGCCGTTGCGGTTGCACCATTGATGATGCGCAAGCGAACCCGCCCGCCCTTTTCCACCTGCACCACCTGCGGGTCATTGAAGGTGCGGTCGTTGGCGAGATAGGCGTCATACTCGATGTCGTTGACATCCATCCCCGTCATGCTGTCGCCCATGTTCATGCCAGACATCTTCGAGTGATCCATGCCCTGCATGTTCATGCCGTTCATCATCATGCCCATGCCGTTGCCGGATTTGAGCTTCGCGAGCAGCTCCTCCGCCGGCGTGAAGGAAAAGTCGTGCAGAAGCACCACAACCTCCTGCTCGTCACGCGCAAGCTCTTCCGGGCCGCGCACGATCAGGGGTGCCGCAAGAAGATTCTGCTCCTGCAGTGTGTGTGCGTGCATCCAATGGGTTCCAGGACGTCCGGCGGGAAGCGCGTAGCGGCGTTGCTCGCCGGCTTTGAGCAGCGGCATCGGGAGATTTGGTACGCCGTCCTGGACCCAGGGTGGCGTCAGTCCATGCCAGTGGATCATAGTTTCTGCAAAAAGGGTATTCTCCAGCTCCACCTCAGCCGTTTCGCCAGCGACAAGGTTCAATCCTGGTCTGTCATCGGGGCCAGTAAGCCCGAATACGGTCGCAGCACGGCCATTGACATCAATCGTCCGCGAAACGACGGCGATCTTAAGGGGTTGCAGCGCGGCGCTAACCGCGCGGCCCGCGAACAGCAGGCCAGAGCCTCCGATAAGGAGAGTCTTGGAAAAATCTCGGCGATTCATTTGTAGCTCCTTCAATATTGCCGATGTGCAATCGGTAGCTGAGACATAATTTGTAGTGTTGATCACGTTGGATGAGGCGGACAGATTGTCCGGGATCACTCAGGCCAAGAGCTTTGGAGGTCCTGTTTCCGGCGCAATCGATCTACCGGACAAATGATCAGCAGGATTTGGCTCAGGTCGGCTGGTCAACAACATTATTGGCGCAGTTACCGCCACTTGCGCCAAGACGCCCGATGAGGCGCAGGATATACCCTGGCAACATCCCTGGCAGGTCACATCCTGATTTCCCGCACCATCGCAGTTGTCATGATCTGGCGAATCCATGGATGAGTAATGGGATTGCGGCCCATAGGTAATCGTGGCCGCAACAGCACCCCAGCTCAAGGATGCGACGATCAATAACGCACTCGCAATCACGACCATGAAACGAGACACCACCATCATGTCCTTGTAGACCAACCTCATCGAACTTCCTTGACCTGGATCAATTCTATACTTTTGTCTTCCGCAACCGGAGCGCATTGCCGATAACGCTGACCGACGAAAGCGCCATCGCTGCCGCCGCAATCATCGGCGACAGCAGAATGCCAAACGTCGGATAGAGCACGCCAGCGGCAACGGGAACACCGGCAGCATTGTAGATGAAGGCAAAGAACAGGTTCTGCCGGATATTGCTCATGACCGCCCGTGACAGGTGCCGCGCCCGCACGATGCCCATCAGGTCACCCTTGAGCAAAGTCACCCCGGCACTTTCCATCGCCACGTCGGTCCCGGTTCCCATGGCAATGCCGACATCGGCGGCGGCAAGGGCCGGCGCGTCATTCACGCCATCACCCGCCATTGCCACAACCCGGCCCTGGGCCTTGAGCTTGGCCACCACATCGGCCTTCTTTTCGGGCAGAACATCGGCCTCGACTTCAGTAATGCCAAGACGCCTTGCTACAGCCTCTGCCGTAATTTTGTTGTCGCCCGTGAGCATCACAATGCGCACGCCAGCATCACGCAGTGCTGCAAGCGCCTGCGGAGTTGAAGACTTTACTGCGTCTGCAATGCCAATGACTCCGGCAACCTTGCCATTGCTGGCAACGAACACGGCGGTGGCCCCATCGCGCCGCATGGCATCGGCCTTGTCAGCAAGCACATCGGTGGAAATCTTGAGTTCACCTAAAAATTTGGCGTTGCCAATGACAAGACGTTTCTTGTTCACCATGCCGATGGCGCCCTTGCCCGATGGTGAATCAAAACCCATGACCTTGGCTATAGCGACACCACGCTTTTCTGCCGCTGCTACAATTGCCGCAGCCAGCGGATGCTCGCTCGCCTTCTCAACCGACGCAGCCAGTCCAAGCAATTCCTTTTCATCCCCGCCACTTACAGTGGCGATGGAGATGACCGAGGGCTTGCCTTCGGTCAGCGTACCGGTTTTGTCGACAATGATCGTATCGATCTTTTCCATGCGCTCCAGCGCCTCGGCGTCACGAATGAGAACACCGGCCTGGGCGCCTCGGCCAACGCCAACCATGATCGACATGGGCGTTGCCAGCCCTAGCGCGCAAGGACAGGCAATGATGAGAACCGCAACGGCGGCAACGAGGCCAAACGCATAACGCGGTTCCGGTCCCCACAGGGACCATGCGGCAAAGGCCAGAACGGCGACGATAACGACAGCTGGAACAAACCAGCCGGACACCTGATCCGCCAGCCGCTGGATTGGCGCCCGGCTTCTCTGCGCATCGGCCACCATCTGCACGATGCGCGCCAGCATGGTTTCGCTACCGATTTTTTCCGCCCGCATCACAAAGCCGCCGCTGGCGTTCAGCGTTCCGCCAATCACTTTGCCACCTACTTCTTTGGTGACCGGCATGGATTCACCCGTCACCATGGACTCATCAAGCGACGAACGCCCCTCTGTGATAACGCCGTCAACCGGCACTTTCTCTCCGGGTCGCACGCGTAAGTAATCGCCAACTGCGATGTGCTCAAGGGCAACGTCCTCATCATTGCCATCGGCACCAATACGCCGCGCCGTCTTCGGTGCAAGGCCAAGAAGCGCCTTGATCGCTCCCGATGTCCGGTCACGGGCGCGCAATTCCAACACCTGTCCGAGCAGGACGAGGACAGTGATAACTGCAGCAGCTTCAAAATAAACCGCAACCGAGCCATCCATCTCGCGGAACGCCGCGGGGAATATCTGCGGAGCGAAAGTTGCGATCACGCTGTAAACCCAGGCAACGCCCGTACCCAATGCGATCAGCGTGAACATGTTGAGATTGCGCGTGAGCAGCGATTGCCAGCCGCGCACGAAGAACGGCCAGCCGGCCCAAAGCACAACCGGTGTTGCCAGAAGAAATTGTATCCAGTTGGACGTTTGCTTGCCCAGCAGCATATGCAGGCCGGTTAAATGCCCGCCCATTTCCAGGGCGAGGACTGGCAGAGCGATAACGAGTCCGATCCAGAAACGCCGCGTCATGTCGATGAGTTCGCGGTTGGGGCCGCTCTCGGCAGTCACTGTCAAAGGTTCAAGCGCCATGCCGCAGATCGGGCAAGAGCCCGGACCCACTTGCCGGATTTCCGGATGCATCGGACAGGTATAAATCGTGCCCGTAGCCGCGGGCTCAGCAGCCGTGCTGCTCGCCTCCAGGTATTTGGCTGGAGTGGCCAGGAACTTCGTCCTGCAGCCCGCCGAGCAGAAATAATAGGCCTGCCCTTTGTAATCGGCCTTGTGTTTCGCAGTCGCGGGATCAACCGTCATGCCGCAAACCAGATCGATAACACCCGCAGTAGTGGCGGCCATTTTCGCTCCATGCTGATGGCCCTTGTGCGCACCATGTTTCGTGGGTTTTTGCTTGCTTTTCACAACGGGTCTCTCCTCGGGGAAATTCTGTGAAACACCCCATGGGGGTATAATCATCGCTTGACAAATATACCCCCGAGAGGTATATGTCAAGCATGCAGTCAGAAGCAAAAGCTGCCGTGCAAAAACGGCTCAACCGTATTGAAGGCCAGGTCAGGGGTCTCTCCCGCATGGTCGAAGAGGATCGTTACTGCATCGACATTGTCACCCAGATTTCAGCCGTGCGGGCAGCACTCCGCCGCGCCGAAGAAGAGGTTCTTCGCGATCACGTAAGCCATTGCGTTGAACATGCCATCACCAGCGGCAACAAAAACGAACAGCGCAAAAAAATCTCCGAAATCCTCGATGTTC
>JAHFPK010000324.1 GCA_023266715.1 Hyphomicrobiales bacterium
CTGTCTCAACATATTCTCCACTTTGAATCTCCGGGCTTAACCGGACATTAGTGCCACTCAGGGAGGCGTGACCTCGCTCCGCTCTCCTGCCTTCACCTCCACAAGCTTTTCGCCAATGAGGGCGTCGCCCTTGAAGGCGCGGACCAGATAGCTTCCCGCATTGGCCGCAATGTTGAGTGCGGGATCATAGGTCGTAGTGAGCCATTTGTTAGAACCATCCAGATCTTTTTTGCCCGCCCGCACTTCATAACTTGTAACCCCCTCGGCCGTGACCGCGAGGAACCCGGCGTTGGCGTTGATGGTGACTTCGTTCTGGCTCCCCGACTTGACCTCAACCTCCTGCACGGTTTCCGCCAAACCAAGCTTTACAATGGCCTGATAGGTGCCGGCCGGAAGGCTGAACACGGATTTCGCATCATACATGGTGGAAATCCATATCGCAGCCTCACCGGCAGAAGCTCCGGGCTTTCTCACCTCGAATGAAACACCGTTTTCCATGGGCGGCCCGCCCCCGGCAAACACCGCCGACAAGGCAAGTTTGCCTGAGCCAAGTGTCACTAACTGGTCATGGGTTTCCCCCGCCGTCACCACCACATCGGCAACCGCACTGGCAGCTCCCAGCAACAGCTTCACCTTATAATTGCCAGCGTTGAGCATGAAGGTTTGCCTGGCCCCATACTCCGTACCCAGCCCCTGGCCATCAGGGGTTTGGATTTCCCAGCTCGCACCTTCATCCGTCAATGCGGTCGCTTCATCCAGCATGCCGGAAAAATTCACAATTCCCGCCTCAAGGCTCGCGTCAGGCTCGGCAACTTTTCCTGCCTCAACCGTGAACGGCACGTCCACCTTCGCATAGTGGGATTTGACCGTCGCGATATAATCGCCGGGTTCAAGATTGGTTTTCACATCAACATTGTATTCGGTGCTGACATAGGCCCCTTCGGTTCCATCGGCTGCAGGCGCCTTGTTGAAAACCCAGGCGGGCTGCAGGTAGGGTTTGGCAAGTTCCACATTCGCCGCCAGGCGAACATGGCCCACCACGTTGAACTTGATTGCCGGCGGCGGCGGAGCCTCAACCGTCTTGCTCAGGGCCTCCTGCAACTCGCTGGCATTTTCAGCCGTTGAGAATGTGCCGCCGGTCTTTTCCGCCAGGCATTTGAGCTGGGCAACCGCGCCCTTGTCATCAAGGCCAAATCCCACCGTGTGCACGGTGAGTTCAACGCCAAGTCTTTCAAGCTCTTCGGCAACAGCACAGGGGTTCGGATCGCAGGTTTCAATGCCGTCGGAAACCAGAATGACGGTCGCTTTCTTTTCGGTGTATTGCAGCGATTCAGCCGCCATTCTAACGGCAGCCGTCATGGGCGTCTTGCCCTTGGGATTGAGCGCATCGACAGCACTCATGTAATCATCGATATTCACCAGGCCGGGCTCGCGCAGCACCTCAATATCGTCGCAACTGCCCTTCTGGCGATGGCCGTAGGCCACAAGGCCCAGCTCATCCTGTGGCTTCCATGTGCTGAGAACCGTGGCCACCACTTCCTTGGCAATTTCCATTTTGGTTTTGCCATCGATTTTCGCCCGCATGGACCCCGAGGCATCTAGCACCAGGATAACCCGCGCGCCCTCTTCCGCCCGCGCCGGAACCAGCATCAACATGAAGAGAAAAACAGCAAGCAAGGAGGTGCGGAAGTTCATGATTCTCGACTCCAACTTTGGTGCCCACTCGTGGGCAAGGTGGCAGATTGCTCAGCCGTTTGTCAATTGCATCACGCCGTCATAAATGAGCTTCAGGGAAACGAGGAACAGGGCCACTTCTACGAACCGGTAGAAGGCTTTTTCCGGAATGATCTTCGTGAGCCTGAAGCCGAAAAAAGCGCCAATGATGGCAATGGGCGCCAGGATCACGGCAATGCGCAGGCTTCCCACATTCACCTGTCCCAAAAACCAGTAGGGCGGCAGCTTGAGAAGGTTGATGATGGCAAAGGTGATGGTGGAGGTGCCGGCATAAACCATTTTTTCCAGGCGCTGCGGCAGCACAAACATCTGGTAGGGGGGCGCACCCGAATGGGAGACAAAACTTGTAAAGCCCGTGAGTGATCCCCAGAAAAGCCCGCGTGGCACGTCCGCCGGCCGCGGCGGCAACTTGCGCCGTGCTTTCACAATCGCATCGATGCAATAGGCTAGGCCGATGATGCCAACCAGCAATGTAACGACGGCCTCATTGGTGATCGAGGCGGTGGCCCAGCCGACGCCGATACCAATCGCTGCAGCAGGAACCAGAATGGCAATGTTGCGGGCATCGTAAGACTTCCGATAGATCCACAGGCCATACATGTCGCTGATAATGTAAATCGGCAGCAGCAATCCCGCCGCAACAATAGGTGAAATCTGCAAAGCCATGATCGGCACACCCAGTATGCCGACGAGCGGCAAACCGCCTTTGGAGCCGCCGACAAAAAGCGCCGCCAGCCCCGCCAAAAGCCAAAACCAGAAATCAGTGACGATCATGCTGTTTCGGCTTGCAGCGCTATGGCTGCGTAATTCACACCCAGGAATTGGCTCAAGCACTCAGCCACAAAATTATGGTCCTCGCGCTGGGGGATTCCGGAAACCGTAACCGTGCCGACAATGCCTGTGCCGATGATGTGAATTGGAAAACATCCGCCGTGGGGCGCTACATCAATCGGGTTAACGCCGCGCAACTCATCGAGCGCCTGCCCGCTTTGGGCGATCTCGCGGCTAACGCGGTAGGAGCATTTATGCAACCGCATGACGACATTGATTTTCCGCCGCACCCATTCGGCATTGTCAGGACTGGTGCCCGGCAGCGCCGTATAAAACAGCGACCGTCCCGCTACGCGGATGTCAATGACAAGTGGCAGCTTCTTCGCTACCGCCTTTTCGCGCATCAATGATCCGAGGGCCCAGGCATCGGCCTCATCCAGTTTCGAAAATCGCAGCTTCTGTTCCTGAATCTTCAGCCGCTCAATATCGCTCTCAAGTGACACGCTGTTTTCTCCACGCGCTGGACGAATTTATTATCAAACAGAACAGCACCTTTTTTCCTCGCCCCTTGGGGGAGAGGAAGGGGCCCGTCCTGCGACGCGAAGCTAAGCAGGATGGGAAGGTGAGGGGGTTTAGATGATTCAATTTATAGACGTGGTCCCCCTCACCCTCCCATTGCCAAGGCAATGGGCCCCGCCCTCTCTCCAAAGGAGAGAGGGAAAAGTGTTTTTCCCTACGCAGCTTGGTCGAACTCCCTGCGTGCGGCTTTCACTACTTCATGATGCTGCGCCGACCATTCGACAAGCTGGTCCAGAGGCACCAGAAGCGAACGGCCCAAATCCGTCAAGCCATATTCCACGCTGGGCGGCACCGTTGGATAAACT
>JAHFPK010000325.1 GCA_023266715.1 Hyphomicrobiales bacterium
TGCGCGGCCGCGATGCAGAAATGCGCGAGATCAGGGACAAGCTCTCAGCAGACTATGTGCTGACCGGGAATATCAGGAAATCTGAAAACCGAATCCGCATCGCCGCCCGCCTGACCGATTCCCGGACCGAAAACGTGATGTGGGCGGATCACTATGATCGCCCCTTGCAGGACATCTTCGCAGTGCAGGACGAAGTGGCTAATATCATCGCTAGCACCCTCATGGGCCGGGTTGAAATCGAATTTGGTTCACGCAGCTTGGCGGCGAGTCCAGCCGGCATTTCGAGCTATGAGCACGTCCTGCAGGGAATGTGGCACTTCAATAAATTGACCCGGGCAGCCAATGCCATTGCCGCAGGCTGTTTTGAAAAAGCCATCGCCGCATATCCCCAGAATGGCGAGGCCCACCGCTGGCTGTCGGCGTGTCATATAAGCTCCTGGCTCTTTGATTTTTCACCATCTGACATAACGAATAGCTTACGTGAGGCCGTCCGCGCCGTAGAATTGGACCCGGCCAGCGCCCGGTGCCATACGGCTCTCGGCCTTTGCCAATTATGGTTGGAAGGCGTGGAAACCGCGACGCCCTCCTATCAAAAAGCTTTCACGCTCAATCCAGGTGACCCCAATGTGCTGGTCGAGTTGGGATTGCTCAACGCCTATGCAGGGAACCTCCCTAAGAGTTATGAATTTTTCGATCAGGCCCTCCGCCTGTTCCCGCTGCCGCCGCTCTGGTTCGCGGATTTTCGCGGCGTTGCCGAATTTTCGGAAGGTCGTTACATGCAAGCGCTACCGTCATTCATGGCGTTTCCGGAAGTTGCCGCCTGGGACACCATGTATGCGATGGCTTGTCTGGGCCATCTTGGAAACCACGAGCAGGCAGCAGCATGTCGCGCGCGTTTTCAGGCGGCTGGCAGGACGTGGGATTTGTTGAAAGCAGCAAGAGCGGAGCCATACCTTGATCCAGAACCCCGCGAACGCCTGATCGCGGGCCTTGAAATGGCCCTAGCCTTCTGACCATTGGCGCCGGAGAGATCTTTTACCTCACATCCAGCACGCTCGTCCTCGCCTTGCGCACCACTTCGGTGGCGGTTGAGCCCCTGAACAGACGCTGGAAGCGCGAGCGGCCTTCGTCGGTAACGACGATAATTCGATAGAGCGAACCGCTTTCGACAATTTCCTCGACGGCTTCACCCACCGCCACCTTCGTATCATGGACCGGGATGGTCATGGCCTTGAGAAGAGCCTTGGCATTGGCCACGGCTTCTTCGGCGGCTCCCCGGCCTTGCTCCGTGTCGGCGACCGAAAACAGCGTGATCGGTTCGCCCGTGACATGGGCCAATACGGCGGCGCGCCGCACCGCCTGCATGGAGCGCGAGGTGCCATCGGTGCAAATGAAAAAGCCGGTTTTTTCCGGGCCCTTGCGCGCCACCAACACAGAGCAAGGGGCCAGCGTCGTTACCTGCTGCACGATGCCGGCGTCAAAGAAGGCGGCAAATTCACCGCGCCAACGCGACGGCTCACCGAGGATCATCATGTTGTAGGGGCCGAGCTCATACTGATCGAGAATGCCATTGGCCACATCGGGCGCGGTCTTGAGCTTCAGCACCACGCTGCGCCCTTCGGGGCTCTTGTACTCAACCTTGGTATCACCGGCGGGATCGCCCCAGGCATCCTGGGTGGCGGCTTCCTTCGGCCAGCTTTCGGGATCGATGCCCTCCTGCTTCAAAACCTCAAACGCCTGTTTGAGATAGCGCACGCCGGGTAACTCAAATCCAGCCTCCATCATGTTCTGCCGTGCCAGCCGCACCTGCAGGCCGCCCGAGTGCAGGCCCTGGTCAATGGGCCTGACATGGAGGATGATCAGGTCGCAATCATTGCCCACGCAAAAGCGCGCGGCACAGCGCACTGTCTCATCGCCACCGTCGCTGCCATCAACGCAGGCCAGCAGGCGAAAGCGGTTGCGCCGCTGGGCTCGCAGATTCTGCAGGGTCTTGCGGACTGCGACTTCCTGCCGGTCCGAGAGTTGTGAGCGCTTGAAGATATTTCTCATCGCAGCAGCGGCCAATAGAATGTTGAGAGCAGCAACAACACGGCAATCGACAACATCATCATGCGGATGCCGATTTTTAAAAAGTCGGATCCTTTAAGGTAACCCGAAGCATAGATAATGGTAAATGCGGGTTGCGCTGCTGGGGTGAGATAGCCGAAAGCTGAGGAAATTGCGGCGACGAAGCCGGCACTGATGGGATCTTCCCCGGCGACAACGGCCGTTTTGAGAATGATGGGGGCGAGAACGGCCACCGCCGCACCAGCGGTCATGGTATTCGATACGCCGATAGTGAGGATTGAAACCACGAAGTTGAAGCCTAGGTCGCTGCCTGCGCCGATGTGGGTCATGGCCATGATGACACTGCCGGCAACCCATTCCGCTGCCCCGGTTTCTTTCATTTCAACGCCCAGGGAAATTGCCGCCGCATAAAGCAGCACCACGCCCCAGTTCACCCCGGAGTTGATATCTTCCCAGCGCACCAGGCCAAGCACGAGAAAGGCTGCTGCACCACTAATCGCGATGACGCCAAGCCCCAGTTCGGTGGAAAAGGCAATCCAGCCAGCGATGGTTGCGAGGAAAACGGCAATGGTGAGCCATTCCGACATTTTTACCGGCCCCTGCATGGACACCTGCGTGCGAAGCCTGCTGATGGCGCGCGACATATCCGTCATTTCCGGCCGGAACGTGAAAACCAACAAGGCAGCTACAATTGGCAGGCGCAGCAGAAACATGGGGAAGGCGTAGTAAATCCACGTCAAGTAATCCATGAGATAGCGCCGCGTTTCAGGATTGGCTGGATCGTAGAAAAAGTCTTTCCAGTAGCTGATGATGATGGCGTTGCGCGCGCCCCCGGAAGGTGTTGCTACACCGGCGATGGAGCAGCCATAGGCAATGGAAAACAGGATGACAGCCGCAAGATTATGAACTTTCTTGGGGTCATTGGAGGAAAGTGTGATCAAGGTGACACCTACCGGCAACATCATTGCGGCAACCGTATGCTCACCGATGAAGGCCGCCAGTATTCCACACACGGCCGTGATGCCAAAGCTGATCCAGTAGACGTTGGTTCCGGTCATCCGCACAATCCACCAGGCAATGCGCTTGTCCAGGCGCTGCTTGACGATGGCCACCGCCAGCATCAGTGAGCCCATGATGAAGAGGACGGAATCCGTCATCAGGCTTTGCGCCACTTTGGTGGCATCTACCTTGAGCAGCAGGACTTCACCCACAATGATGAGGAGGGGCACGGTGGGAAGCGGAATGGCTTCCGTCACAAACAGGATGGTGGCCATGATCGACATGCACAGCACAATCTGCCCCTCATGGGTGAG
>JAHFPK010000326.1 GCA_023266715.1 Hyphomicrobiales bacterium
AGACATTAGCCAAATCGGGATTGGCAAATCCCCCAGCAGCAGCGCTGATCGTCATCAAGTTGCCTTTCTCGACGATGTAGCCATCCGTGTTTGCGTTCAGCACTTCCCAATTTTCAGGGGAGAGATCACTACCATCAAACTCATCCGAAAAGACCACCTTGCGCGCCTTCTCCACGGGCGGCGGGGGAGCGGGCGGCGGTTCCGGAGGCGGGGCTTCCGTTTGGGCCACAACCGCAGCCTCGGTGACTTCGGTGAGGGCACCCAGCAGCGCACCGGCATCCGCCGCGTCATAGTATAGGCCGCCCGTCGCCGTTGCCATGCATTCAATAGTCTCGCGCTGTCTGGAATCGAGGGTAAAACCCACTATGTTGATTTTGAGATCCAACCCCATATCCTTCACCGACTGTGCCGCAGCACAGGGATCGCCGTTGCATTCCTCAATGCCGTCGGTCAGCAGAACGATGGAGTTCTTGTCACCCTGAAACTTCTCGAAGCTCCGGGCACCTTGCATGATCGCCTCGGCGATCGGGGTTTCACCCTTGGCTTGCAGACCGGCCACGGAAAACATGAGTTGGCCGGGTTCTACCGAGCCGATCGGCGAAACCAGTTCGATATCGGAGCAATCCTTGGCGCGGCGTGCACCGAAGATCATCAATCCTGCACTCGCAGACTGGGGCATTGCGGGGACGGTATTGCCGAAGGCCTCTTTCGCCACCGTGATGCGCGGCCTGCCGTCGACTTCTTTTTTCATCGAACCGGAGGCATCGAAAATGAAGAGGACATGGGTGCCACCGCTTGCGTTGGCGGCGTTTGCCGCCAACCCGATCAAGGTACAGAAGGCAGCTATTGCCCCCAACTTCATTCACTTGCCCATGTTGCCCTCGCTGAGCTAGCTGTGAGGCAAACGAGACCACACCAAATTCAAATTAGAAGGAAGAAGAGCGCCATTGGCCTAAATTCGGCGGATTGGATTCATCCTCTGGACCGCTGCCACCCATGACCAAGAATGAATGCTTGGCTCATGCAATAGACAGTTCCAAGTGTTGGTTCCGTGTCTCAAAGCTTTTTCAAGAATTTTTCGTGGGCAACGCGGGATTTATGCTCGCGATATTCATGATCTCTTCTTTCCTCTCAAATAGTAATATGTGTCGCGCGCCAGTTCGCGGGCAAAGCGGCGCAATTTTTCGGAATTGACGGCGAGGGAGAAATGGCGTGCGCTAATTGCCTTTGGCGCAATCATCACATCGGCTACCTCGATACGATCACGCCAGATGTCTTCGATCATCGGGGGGCCGGGAATTGCGCAGCTATCAACAAAAGTAATACTGCTCTCGGTAAAGAGCTTTTCAGTCGCGTAGAGAACGAGCAGGACGCCGGGCGAGAACTTTGTGTAAGTCTCGTCATAGGCAATTTTGTGAAGCCAGGCCCGATCCCCTTCAACGATTGCGTACATGATGGCGATGGGGTTGCCATCAAGCGCCAGTTTCCAGAAGCGAAGCTTGCCCGCAGCGGCCAAAAACTGACAGGATTCCCTGAACGCCGCCAGCAAAGCCGGGTTTGCCGCTATGGCGGTTCCACGCTTGCCCTTCCAGCCTGCAGCCTCAAGAGTTAGCAGCTCCTCCACCCATCGTCTGCAATCGCGTTTGGTTTCAAGGCTCAAGGCTTCAAACCGGCCCATTTCTGCGAGGCAATTGGTAAGGCGGCGATATTCCTTGCGTCGTTTGGAGCTAATATTTGTTTCAACCCAAGCCTCGAATGTTCCCGTTGGCCTGAGTGCCGCGCGTTGCCAGTTATCAAGAACTGAAAAATGCACATTCTGACTTGCGAGCAAGTTCCAAAATGAACCTTTCACCTCAATGGAATGAAGGAGAATGGGATGGGCCAGATGATTAATAAAAGAGGTTAAGCCGACTTCCGGAAATTCCTTGTCGAGGTGGGGTTCACCGATAATAGTGAGGGCGGTCATCCAGTTGGAAAAAAAGACGGGCAAGAATCGCCGTTTTTTTACCGGAAGGGCAAAAAGCAGGTCATTGGCCTGTTTCACCGTGGCAAGTTCAGCCCCTGGCAAGCTTCTGAGCAGGGGCAGAATTAGCTCCGGGGCATTAAGACCTGCGGGTACAAAACTATGATCTGCAAGACGTTTCCAAGCCGGCACAATGGCGTTCAGCTCGGCGCATTCGCGCAGATTCACAGCCGTCACCGTTCGCCAGTTTCCTGCCAACATGACACTTCCGGTGCAAGACGCGGGCCACCGCGGCAAACATTGACTTATAAAGAAAAAGACCGGTCAAACGACCGGTCCCAAGCCTTCAAAACGCAATTATCAAGCGTCAACCTTAACAGCCAGAACCTGACGGCCACGATACATGCCGGTTTTGAGGTCAATGTGATGGGGGCGGCGCAATTCGCCGGATTTCTTGTCTTCAATCCAGGTGATTGTCTGCATCTTCTGGCCTGAACGGCGCATGCCGGTGCGGCTTCTTGACATTTTTTTGCGTGGAACGGCCATAACTTACTCCATATCAGATGGGCTAAGCCCACCACAGTTGGGGCGGCTTATAGCGAAGCTTATGGCCCAAGACAAGCGAGATAGGAGCCCATGCCGTTCATCCGCGACATAATGCGGTTGGCAATGAAGGAAACGCGCCTTGAGGGCTTCCCCGCCTTGCGCTTTATGGGGTTTGGCAAAACTGCAGCGAGAAGTGCAGACTCGCGCTTTGTGAGCTTGGAAGCAGACTTCCTGAAATGGAACTGGGAGGCAGCCTCGGCCCCATAAACACCCGGTGCCCACTCCACAATGTTGAGATAGATTTCAATCATGCGGCGTTTGGAGAGCACCAAATCCATCCAGTAAGCTATTGGAATTTCAAGACCTTTTCTGACAACATTGCGGCCATCCCAGAGAAACAGGTTCTTGGCGGTTTGCATTGAAATTGTGCTGGCACCGCGGATTGGGCCTTCATCGTCATCGAACACATCATCCACAACGCCCTGGAATTCCACCCAGTCCACCCCGTTGTGCTCACAGAAGCGGGCGTCCTCCGAGGTTATGACGGCGTTGGCGAGATGGGGTGACATCTGGCTCAGGCTTACCCAATCCTTATGGATTCCGTTTCCCGTGAAGAGGCGGAGAATCATCAGGTTCGAAAATGGCGGCGGGACTGCGGTATAAACAATCGTCATGACGACGGGCCAGGCGATGATGGCGGCCAGGGCAATCACCAGCCGCCGCTGCCATGGCTGCAGCCGGCCGAGATAGTTCCTGGACGATGCAAGCAAGCCTGATTGAGTTTCAATGGTCATAACAGTACACAGGGGTCTTAACACACAGGTCAGGCCTTGACGTCAACACCCGAAACTCAATTTGAGACAGC
>JAHFPK010000327.1 GCA_023266715.1 Hyphomicrobiales bacterium
AATTGAGGACAGAAGAAAGTGGTGGGTGGTACAGGGATCGAACCTGTGACCCCTACCATGTCAAGGTAGTGCTCTACCGCTGAGCTAACCACCCACTGTCCAGAGCATGTTGCGGCAAAGCTGACTGACTTTGCCGTTCAAACATGCTCCAGATATTTAATCCGGCGCGAATTCTTTCCACTTGGGTGATTCCACCCAAGTGGAAAGCGCGCCAGTGAAAACGTGATCGCGATATAACGGGAAGTGTTGCCGCTGGCAAGGCAATCATTGTCTTGCGCTGTTGCTATCGGCAGAGACATACAACCCCGGATCAAGTTCGGGGCATGCCCTTGCCGCAACATGCGACTTAAGCCGCCATCATCCGGTCCACTTCGGCCACCAGATCGCGCAGGTGAAAGGGCTTCGACAGCACCTTGGCATCCTTTGGCGCTTTTGAATCCGGATGCAGCGCCACCGCCGCAAAGCCCGTGATAAACATGATCTTCAGATGGGGGTCAAGCTCGGCGGCGCGGCGCGCCAACTCTATGCCATCCATCTCCGGCATCACGATGTCGGTGAGCAGCAAATCAAAAGTGGTCTGCTTGATTTCCTCAAAAGCGCTGGCCCCTTCGCCAAAGGCCGTCACATGATGGCCGGCCTTCTCCAGCGCCTTTACAAGGAAGCGCCGCATGTCGTCATCGTCTTCTGCCAGAATGATCTTTGCCATGGTGTCGGTTTGCATCTTATCGCGCCCTGCCTGTTTGTGAACCATCATTCTTGCTGAGCCACGCACTTAACAGGCATTGGGTAAACAGGATATGAACTGTGGACAGTTTGTCTTCTCTAGTCAATAATGGCCTGAATTATGGCAGATAACGGATCCGCTTCATTTTTTGAGATCCTGGCGCCCAGCGCATGGACGGCGCCTGCAGTTTTCAATTCTCCCCATAGCGGCAGCCAATATCCTGCCGATCTTCTGCGCATGACCAGGCTTTCCCACGCCGCGCTGCGAAAATCGGAAGACTGCTACATCGATGAATTGTTTTTGAGTTGCGTGGAGCACGGTGCGCCGCTGCTTCGCGCCTTGGTGCCGCGCGCCTATATAGATTTGAACCGTGAGGCCTATGAGTTTGATCCCCGCATGTTCGCCTGCGAATTGCCGGGCTACATGAATACCAGTTCGCCCCGCGTGGCAGGCGGCCTTGGCACCATCCCGCGGCTTGTGGCGGAAGGCGAAGAGATTTACCGCGAACGCCTGAGCCTCGCCGATGCCTTGGCGCGGGTTGAAATCATCTACCGCCCCTACCACCGCACGCTGAATGCGCTTCTCGATGAGGTTCTCAACACTATCGGCAGCGTGCTGCTGCTCGACTGCCATTCCATGCCGTCCAACGCCACCAACTTCATCTCGCCGCCGCAGCAGACGTCGGTGGATGTTGTGATCGGTGATCGCTATGAGGCCTCATGCCCTGCGGAAATCACCGGCTTCGTGGAAGAGCTTTTGCGCGCCCAGGGCCTGCGTGTGGTGAGGAACAAGCCGTACGCCGGCGGCTTCATCACCCAGAATTATGGCTCGCCAACCCTTGGCCGCAATGCCTTGCAGATTGAAATCAACCGCTCGCTTTACATGGATGAATTGCGCTTCGAAAAGAATGCAAATTTTGTGGCTCTGCAGGCAGCCTTGGGCAAAACCATCCAGACCTTGCTGCAAACCCTGGTAGAGTTCGCCAACCCCCAAAAACAGGCTGCCGAATAAAAAAAGGGCCGATACACCAAAGTGACCGGCCCAAGTCTAGGGAGGAAACGCCCAAGAAGGGCTGCAAGAGAAGGCAAATGCCTTGGTCTTGCCTCTTCGATATGGCACCGCAGCATATTCAATTCAAGACCATTGCCCAAAAAACTTTACGCGTGCACATTTTTGCAACACTTGGCGACATCGTGAAAAATAGCTAACAGATTGAAATAATGCACTTTAATGTAAATTCATTGGCCCTGGCCATCTTTCCTGGGCCTGGCCATGCACCGCTTGCATAGCCCACGGGAACGATTGTGCGTCGCAACAATACCGGGATTTGCTCTAGGGGCAGCTCTCCTATAGGACAGGAGGAGCAAGGGAATTGGGGCATATGGACTGGACCGAGCTGACAAACTTCGCAGTAAGCCTGGCGCGGGCCTCGGAAGCCGAAATTCTCCCCTATTTCCGGCGAAATACCACAATTGAAGTGAAGCCCCATGTCGATTGGGACCCGGTGACCGAAGGCGACCGCGCCGGCGAGAGGATCATCCGCAAGATGATTGAGGAACGCTTTCCCGACCACGGCATCAATGGTGAGGAATATGGCATCAAGAAAGGCAAGTCCGGCTTCACCTGGGTGCTCGATCCCATCGACGGCACCCGCTCCTTCGTTTGCGGCATGCCCACCTGGGCCACCCTCATTGCGCTCTACGCGGAGGGAAAGCCCGTGATCGGCGTCGTGAACCAGCCCTTCGTAGGCGATCTCTTCTATGGCAACCCTGGAGGCGCCTGGAATAACTATTGCGGCACCATTGAACCTGTTCGCACGCGCAAAGATGTGAAGCTGGCCGATGCCGCCGCAGGCACCACTGCGCCCGAACTTTACCGCAGCGAGCGCGATCAGCGGGCTTTCCAGAACCTGCGCAAGGCCGTGAAGCTCATGCGTTATGGCGGCGATGCCTATTTCTTTTCAGTTCTTGCCGCAGGCCACCTCGACATTGCAATGGATGCAGGCCTTCAGCCCTATGACATCGGCGCCTTGATCCCCATCATCGAAGGTGCGGGCGGTGCCGTTGGAAGTTGGAGCGGCAGCCTTCCCGCGGAAGGCGGCAATATCATCTGCGCGGGATCGCAGGCCTTGCTGGAGGCTGCCATTGCAGTCATGACATCATGAAATCCTGGCCGGACCTTGCACCCACCCTGATCAATGTCGCGGCGGGCCGCAGCCCCGCCGACATGGTGATCACAAATGGCCGCTGGGTGAATGTCCATTCTGGTGAAATTATTGCGGGCACCGATGTTGCCATTGCGGGCGGGCGCTTTGCCTATGTGGGTCCCAATGCCAAACCGATGATCGGCAAGAACACCAAAGTCATTGAAGCTGCCGGACGTTATCTCGTGCCAGGATTGTGTGATGCCCACATGCATGTTGAAAGCGGCATGGTGACAGTCACCGAATTTGCCAGAGCCGTCATTCCACACGGCACCACTTCCATGTTCATTGACCCCCATGAAATCGCCAATGTGCTTGGCGTGGCCGGCGTGCGCTTGATGCACGACGAAGCTGCAGGCCTTCCCATCAATGTCTTTGTACAAATGCCAAGCTGTGTTCCCAGTGCCCCCAGCCTTGAAAATGCCGGCGCCACGATCACCCCGGAA
>JAHFPK010000328.1 GCA_023266715.1 Hyphomicrobiales bacterium
GGGCACCCGCGGAGGCGCGGGTGATCATATCTACACGGTGCTGCGCGAAGCGATTGTCTCCCTTGAGCTTAAGCCCGGCCAGATTCTGGACAAGCAGGTTTTTGCCGAACGCTTCGGCGTTTCGCGCGCGCCCATTTATGATGCCTTCACCAGGCTGCAACAGGAGGCCCTGGTCGATGTGGTGCCCCAGCGCGGAACGACGGTGAGCCTGATCAAGATTTCCGATGCCCGGGAAAACATGTTCCTGCGCCGCGCCATTGAAGTGGAAGCAGTGCGCGCCATCACCCGCAACTTCAACGGGGACCACCTCGAAGCCTTGAAACAAAACCTGCGCTACCAGAGAGCCGCCGTCGAAGCGAATGATGCAGTTGGCTTCCACCGCTTCGATCTTGAATTCCATGCCGTGCTGTTTGAGGTCCTGGGCTTTGAGCGGGTGAAGGCCTTCGCCGAAACCGCCCGCCTCGGCTTGGACCGCGTGCGCCGCCTTTTGAATTCGCGGCGCCGGCAGGAATTCACCTTGGCCGAACATCAGGCCATCCTTAAGGAAATTCAGCAGCGCAACGCCAACGCCGCCGCCAATGCCATGGGCGCCCATCTTGATGCCGTGATGAAGGAACTCGAAACCTTTGCCGCGGCAAATCCTGAACTCTTTGCCGATCTTCAAACAAAAACAGACGGACAATCATGAAGAAGAATTTATTCAAGGCGCCGTCCGGAGCTTCCATTTCATTCACCGAAATAGGCATGGGCACGGCCCCCCTCGGCAATCTCTACCGCGCAATACCGGAGAAAGATGCGCAGGCCTCATTTGAGGCCGCATGGAAAGCCGGCATCCGCTATTTTGATACCGCCCCGTTTTATGGCCTGGGCCTTGCGGAAAACCGTCTCAATCTGTTTTTTCGCGGGCACAAACGCAGCGATTATGTCGTCTCGACAAAAGTCGGGCGCCTGCTCAAGGTTTGCGAACCGGAAAAGCGCGCCGCTATCGGCAAGTTTTTTGCAACACCCTCCAGAGAGGAAGTTTTTGACTACACCTATGACGGCATCATGCGCTCGCTGGAGTCATCCCTTGAGCGTCTTGGCCTCGACTATGTCGATATTTTATATGTCCATGACATTGATGTATTCACCCATGGGTCAGAGGCGGCGCGCGATGCCCATGTGAAGACGTTGATGAGCAGCGGCTACAAGGCCCTTCAAAAATTGCGTGACGAAAAAGTCATCAAGGCCTTCGGCGCTGGCGTGAATGAATCGCAGGTTTGCGAAATTTTGGCCGCGCAAGGTGATTTCGATCTCTTCCTGCTTGCGGGGAGATATACCTTGCTGGAGCAGGACGCATTGAATTCATTTTTGCCGCTTTGCGAAAATCGCGGCATCGGCATAGTTCTCGGCGGACCCTATAACTCCGGCATTCTTGCCACCGGCGCAAAGCCCGGTGCCACTTATAATTATGATCCCGCGCCAAAACACATACTGGACCGCGTGCGGAAGATCGAGGCGGTATGCAAGGCCCACAAGGTGAAACTGCCCGAGGCAGCTCTTCGTTTTCCCGTAAAACATCCGTCGGTGGTGTCCGTAATCCCCGGCATGGTGAATCCGAAGCAAGTGGCGCTCAATGTAAAAACCTTAAGCGCAAAGATTCCAAAGGCATTCTGGAAAGACCTGAAGGCCCAGGGCCTGCTGCACGCGGGAGCACCGGTGGGATGAAAGACCAGCGCTCTTTTACCCTCTCATGCTTCGAGCAAAAAGAAGCAGTTTTCCTCTCCCCGGTGGGGAGAGGAAGGGGCCCATCGCGTAGCGATGGGAAGGTGAGGGGGGGCAGGTCTCACAGAACAGTATATTCTTCTGGTTTCAACGTGGCATGGATTGTTTCCAACACGCCCTCTAGGTTGGTAAAAACATCTGCATTCCAGAACCTCAGCACGATAAAGCCAATCGCTTCGAATGTACGTGTCCGTTTTTCGTCTGCCTCTACTTGGTCAGCATGTTGTCCGCCGTTCAACTCAATGATAAGCTTTGCGTCAAGGCTCGCGAAGTCGGCGACATATTCAAGCAGGGGTACTTGGCGACAGAATTTGCGGCCTGCCAATTGGCGAATGCGAAGTCTCGACCATAGAATTGCTTCCGCATCGGTTTGCAATTTGCGCAACGCACGGGCTTGGGCATGGGTCGTGTCCATGCGGCGATCTCAGTGGCAATCGTTATTTGAGTCAAGATTGAAAGACCAGCGCCCCCTCGCCCTCCCAAGCTTCGCTTGGGCCCCTCCCTCTCCCCCAAGGGGCGAGGGAAAGGAAAGGAAAATCCTTTGCAGTTCTCACAGGTCTGCGTCATGAACATTGACTCCCACCAGCATTTTTGGTCGCCCTCGCGCGGTGATTATTTTTGGATGTCGGGAGATGCCGTGGCGCCGATCAGGCGCGATATCCTGCCGAAGGATTTTTTAGCCCACAAAGAGCGCCACGGGATTGACCGGACGGTTCTTGTGCAGGCAGCACCCACCGTTGAAGAAACTGAATACATGCTGGGTTTGGCCGATGCCACGGATTTTGTGGCTCGCGTTGTGGGTTGGATCGATTTCGAAAAGCCGGCAGACCTGAAGCATTTGCAACGTTTCGCCGCACACAAGAAATTTTCCGGTGTCCGCCCGATGATCCAGGATATTCCCGATAAGGACTGGATGCATCGTGCCGATGTGCAGTGGGGCTTTCAGGCGATCATTGATCTTGATCTTACCTTTGATGCCCTGGGCTTTCCCATTCACCTCGATAATTTTCTGAAATTGTTTAACCGCTATTCCACCGCGCGCATTGTTATCGACCATTGCATGAAGCCGGTGATCCGCGAAAGCGCCTTCAATGACTGGGCCCGCGGCATGAAAACCATCGCGCGCGATACCAATGTGTTTTGCAAGCTCTCCGGACTGCCCTCGGAAGCAAAACCGGGATGGACCACGGAAACGCTCAGGCCCTATGCCGAACATATCATTGATGTGTTTGGCCCTGCCCGCGTGATGTGGGGCTCCGACTGGCCCGTTGTTGAACTCAACGGCACCTATGCGTCGTGGCGAAGTTCCGCGGAAAGCTATCTTACAAATGCGGAAGAAAGAAAGGAGGTCTTCGGCGGCACGGCTGCCCGCTTCTATAGAATTGCCTAACTCAATAAGTCATTCTGAATGATTTATTGACAGAAGTTTGAATTGATAATTTAACTAAAGGAAACGGACCCAAAAACGGGCCGTACAATGGGAGGAACTACAATGTCTCTTAAGAAAATGATGATGGGTATGCTGACGGCAGGTGTTGCCGTTTGTGGGCTCAACGCTGTTGCATTTGCCGGCGAATTTGACGGCGTGACCGTCAATAT
>JAHFPK010000054.1:0-2451 GCA_023266715.1 Hyphomicrobiales bacterium
ATCCATATCTCACCTCCCCCAATCATTTGGCTCGTAGTGCCTCCAGTCGTAGATGCCGATTGGAATGATGACAGCAAGGCCTGCCGTCACAAATGGCGTCAAGAATATCAAGGCAGCGGTTTCAAGCGTCATGGTCTTTTTCCTTCTGTGTGGTGGGTGGGGTTTGCTTGGGGGTGCACCAGTCGCAGCGGCGCTCACAAAATTCACAACCGCCTTCGGGATCAATGCAGCCGATCTCATCCATGCAGCAATAAATGACGCCCTCACCCCCGCAGTTGGGGCAGCTATCGTCATAGTCAAAATCGTCATATTCTTGTGGCTTCCCGCTCATCCCCGCACCCATGAGATGGGGAGTGCCATTTCTGTTTCACTCATGATTTTGGCTCTTCTTGATCGTGGCCAATAGCCTCGGCGCCACCCAGCATCAACACCCTATCCCGGTGCGCTTCCAGCCATTTCAGCGTTTTGTAGACGGCATCCATGCGCGCGATTTGCAGGTCAGAAGCCTCTTGCGTCATGCGGCCGCTTTCAACCCACTTCTTGTAGACGCCCTTGCGCATGCCAAGCTCCTTGCCGACTTCGGCGATCTGATCTTTCAGGGGAATGGTCATGTCAGCGCTTCCCGCTTTGCTTCGTTCAGCTCGTGCATGGCCTCATCGCTGCCGCCAGCGTCAGGGTGCGCCGTTTTGGATGCCAGGCGATAGGCTTCTTCAATATGCGTCTTGCTGGCGGTGTGATTGAGCTTGAGAACCTCGGTCCATGGCCGGCGCGCTTTCGTCCCGGCAGGTGGCGGCAAGGCCTTGAAGCCCTTCATGGTGGCCTTGACGAGGTGCAGGGTACCATGGCGCAGTTCAACGCGCCTTGCCTCGATGATATGGTAGATGGCCTGCAGGTTGGCTTCCGGGGTCTGGTAACGGTCCACCGGAATGCACACGCTTTCCCCGGCCCAAACAAACCAGACGGCAACGCCACTGTCTTTTGGCTTCTGGGCGCCAAGGGACACATTCGAGGAAATTACGATGTTCGTGACGGCTTTCCCGCTGTCATTGCCGAATCGCATGAGCCCGCCCTGTACATTGCTCAATGCCTTGGTAAGTGAGGTTTTGAACTGGTCGGTGTCTTTCGTCACCGACCGCGGCATGTTGTCGGGCCATTGCAGGGGATAGGCTTGGGCTTCTGGCATTGTAATTTCCTCGGTTAAGTGTGGTCAGGCGGTCACTGCGACCTTGGCAGCCTTCTTATCACGCTTGTCAGAGTCCTGACAGCGATCACATACCGTAGCGTCTCGCGGCTTGGTTTCGGTTGAGGTAAAATTCCCCTTGGCAAGGAAGGCTTTTGCCTTCTGGCAGTCGGCGCGGGTGTGGACGATATCGGTTTCAGGGGTTTTCCTGCGGTAGTAGGTTTTCATGCACTTCTCCTTTTGCTGGGGGTTAAAGTCCGGATTCTGGTCGATATGGAGGATGCTGATTTGATCTCTTCCAAAACATTGGCTCATCGCCGCGCATGAGCATAAGGTGAGCGATTACGTCATCGGTCGGGCACATTGCCCCCGCCCAGCTCCCATCATAATAGGCGATTGGATGCATACAAAGGCAGCATAGAATCCGAAGGCGATCCTTGGCTTTGTCGGATGCGATGGCCACGGTGGGTTTCAGGCGGCGGAAAATATAGGAAACTTTGCTGCGCTTCGAGGATTCGAGAAACATGCCGGTGAGCATGTACTGGCGAAACTGGCGATGGCTGACCAAAGTGGCTAAAGTTTGGGTGGCACTGCTCTCTTGTTCGATGCCCCAAACATCAGAACACATGAGGGTCCGGATATTGTAATCAAGACTATGGAAGGCTGGGATTCGGCCCCAATCAATCTTTCCGGAAGCCTCGCGCCACATGAGGATGACGCACCGATCTTGTCTTGACCACCACTGGTTAATGATGGTGGCACCTTCATCTTCTGACACCTCTTTCCGGCCCATGCTGGCGAGTTCCATGGCCTTTGGGTAGGTTGGTTCAATGACCAGGCGCTCGCCATCAAGCGGCATAGGGATGCCTGCCCACTCCTCAGTCATCTCGGCGATTTTCCGAAGCCCACTGCGGAGTCCAGAGAAATTGTCGAGAGAATTGAGCAGCGCGACCTTATCCACCGGCTGTGCGCGCCACAGCAACCCCTCGGGTGTCGGCTGCGTGGATGCGCTTATCCTTGAGCTTTTTTGGGCGGCCACGGTGGGGTTTTTCCGTTTCTGCTTCCGGTGCTTCTGTTTCCTCATCTGGTTCCTCAACTGTAGGGTCATAATCGGCAATGATGTATTCGCAAGTCTCGGCGTCGAATTGCTTGATGCGCTGGAATTTCTTTTCGCCATTGCGCTCCACCTCGACCAGCAGGGCATAGCCTCGCTTCAACATATCGGTCACGATGCGCGCCGCCCGGATACAGTCCTGGGGATTGTTCTTGTC
>JAHFPK010000054.1:2551-12525 GCA_023266715.1 Hyphomicrobiales bacterium
TTGCTTAATTGTGAAATTCCGCAACTTGGGCTTTATGCTTGGCACCGGGGGCTTTGCGTCAGTCTGAATTTCCGGCAGCGCGGGCCCCTGTGGCGGCGGCATCACCACGGCGTAGTTGGTTTTCTCCACCACCGACACACGCCATTCGCGTCCTGGCGCATGGGCGGTGTTGGGAAGGATGCAGAGAACAAGCACCATGATGGCGATCCTGATCATGCCCTCAGTTTAGCGAGAAACTTCTTCTGCTTTGGGGGCAATTGCTGTTGAAAGGCTATTCCATCAGCCTGATCATTTCGTCTGACGAATAGCAGGGGCTCTACCGTCTCGCGCTTGAGCATCTTCTGCAATTCGAGCAGATGATCACGTTCGCGCTGAATGGATTCTCCCTCGGCCCTGAATGTCGCCTCCATCTTCTCGATGTTGGCAAGCATGGCGGCCTTACGCTGGGCCTCTTCCTCGGCCAGCGCCACGAGACGGGCGTCCTTTTCCAGAACCATCTTGTCGATGATGGACACAAACAGGGCGCGCTCTTCGCCATCCTTTTGCAGCCGTTCGATCATATCTTGATTGTGCATCTTTTTTCCTCGGGTTTTGGGGTGACTGTCCTGGGTGATGATTCACCGAGGCAAGAGCAGGACAGCCACCTTTCGCGTTCCAAATTGTAGTTTAAGGCCGTGTGATACTAAGTTTTCATGGTGTCCTCCTTTTACTCAGTTCGGCATACTTTCCCTGTCAGTCAGGGAAACGGTTAAGCAGTTCTTCCAAATTCGCCATGCAGGCGCTTCGAGGCTTCGCAATAAGCTGCATGAGCTAGTTCTGGTGTTGGAAAACGGCCAAGAAAATGGGATTTCCTATCCATCATAATTGCCGCCAGCCATTTGCGCTTGATCTTGTCAAAGCTCACGCCTTTGAATCCCGAGGTATTGTTCGCGCGTTGGCCGCAATTTCTTTTGTTTTCTGCAAATGTTGCCTCACGAAGATTCGTCCATCGATTGTCGCCTTCAAGCGTGTTTTCGTGATCAATGAATGGTGGGGGTTGTTCTCCCGTCATGTAGAGCCAAGCAAGGCGGTGAGCGAGATAACGCTCATTATTAATGCAAATTTCAATATAGCCGTAAGCATTGGGGCAGCCAGCTACCTTGCCGGCATATTTTGAATTCCATATAGCACAGGTGTGAGAGGGGCGAACACCTCCGAACAATTCCGAAGTTCTAATGAGCCAAGTGAACACCCCCGTAGATGGCTCATAAGCAAGAATTTTATGAAGGAATTCAGAGGTAAGGATTGTGGCCATTTACATTCGCCTCTGGGGAACGGGCTTCCCAGCTTTAGCCATCCTCGCCAAATAATCGGAATGGGATTTACTGCCAACTCCCTTAGTAGACATTGCCTTGGCGTGTTCCCGATTGGCATCCTTTAACCGATCAATTTGTTTAGCAATTTGATTATCGGACCCCTTGGTGGTGATCCGCTTCTCGCCACCTGGCCCATGGGTCTTTTTCGCATGCGCGGCAGTCTCCCGGTAGACAATGAAATTCGGATCATTGGCATCGGGCGTGTATTTCTTGGTCTTCTCGTTGTAGGCGCGCAACTCCAAGGCCGGGTCATGGTCCCATTGGCCATCGCCCTTGTGGAGGATGGCGCCGGAAGGGTCAACAATGCCCTGCAGCAGGGCAGCAGCCAGCTTCACCCGGTCGGGCATGGACGGACGGTGCAGCTTGGCACGTTTCGCCTTGGCGGGCTTCCTACGAGTTTTGAGGGTCATTTAACTTCATCCCAATACTTGCGAAGCGGGAAAAGCTCGATGCCTTCTTGGGCCAATAGCACGGCTTCAACGTCAATTGGCACGCCGCTGATTGCTGCATTTATGGCTTTAAGCCCGTCGCATGTCGCCTTCATGCGGACTCGGTCGGTCTCGTTCATTTTAAGATAGACCACCGCCACCGAAGCATTGAAGGCCTGTGATTCGGTATGGCACATCCAATGGTTCTTGCCCTTCTTGAAAACAGCGCGGATGATTTCCTCGGCATCGCCGCCCCCAGGAATGTCGCTGCATTCGCTGTTAAGGATGGACGCGATTACTCCGTCACTCATGTCGGTTCCTTTCTATATTTCACCAAAATCTGAGAAGGGGTTAGGACCAAGAGTTGGTCCTTCTTTGTTGGCCACCTCGCTCTGTTCAAGGCCACCCCCTATCGGGGGTCTAGGGGGATTCGGCTCGCGCGCCGTAGTGCCAGCCAAGAAGAAAATTCCAAATCTGGACCCATGGCCTGTGGATAAGTCAGCGGAGAGCATCGCGCGCAACGCTCCCCGCCTGTTGCCATGGCCAGTTCTGGCGCTTTGGCACATCTGTTTCATTTTTTAACTTCCATCATGTGGACGCCAACGCGGACCCAACCTGGGGTATGGGAGCCAATTTCATCTGCCGCATAGTGTGATGAATAAGGATAAAATTCACCCTTGTCAGTGACGTTCATCCAACACTCCAGCAGCTTCGGCGGCTCGACATAGGGGCCGGTGATGTCGAGATCGTCATTGATCCAATTGGAAACCACCCCACTATTGGCATTCCAAATGTGAGCGGCTTTCGTGCCGTCCTCAAAGAATAACCACCCCATGGCATCGAGCCCCGCAGCATCGATAACTTCCACAACTCCCATGCCCTTAGTTTGATATTTTCCTGGCCCGCTGATCATCATGGCTATATCACAAACCGAGGATCAAAGGCCTGAATGGCCCGCTCGCTCGGCTCCTTCTGTTCGGCCAAATCGCGCACAAACTCCTCGTTGCGGTGATCATCATCTTTGTGATGAGCGATCAACGCAATGGCGGCATAGCAGGGAATTCCGTTTTCAGTAACGCCTTCCCAAATGCGTACCTGAGTGCCTCGAACCTCAATGATCTTGGTGGTACTTTCGAGTGTGACTTTCATGGCTACTCCTTATCCCCCAGCTTGCTCACCTGCTCCTTCCAGACCACCACGCCGGGCATGGCGGCCATCATGGCGAAAATTTCCACCGTGGCCATTAAATCGGCCAGGGCGTCATGGGCATCTGGCAGGTCACGGCCAAGCATATGCCTGACTGCCTCGCCAAGGTTGGGTTGTTTGAACCACCGTTTGCCCGCCGCCATCATCTTGTCGGTGGGTGGAATCTTGCACACATCAGTAGCAGCCTTCATCACGCAGAAGGTCGGACGTTCGCCGTAGCGATCAGGGCGGCCGGCGCGGCGCTGTTCGGACCTTGCCATTTTCTGATCGAACGAAATCCCAAACGCTCCAATACCTTCGCACTGGTCGACCAAGGCATCAAACTTGGTCAGGACTTCCACCACGGGAATGCCCTCGGCGTTGAGCTTTTTCATGGACAGGCCGTTTACGCCAAAGGCGCCGCCCTCGGCTTCGGCCTTTGCGATCACCTCTTCTTCCCAGCCCTCGGGCTTGATGAGGTGGTGAAACTTCTCGATAATCTCGCCGGTATCGGTCAGCAAAGCCGCTGCCATGGAACACATGCGGGGCTGGCCTTGGGCATCTGCTGCCAGCTTCCAATTCGGGATTCCCGTGGTCTCAACATCGAATAATACTGCTTTGGTCATTTGGTAATTCCTTCCTCAGTTGGATTAAATCTTAGGCCATCATCGCTTCAACAGCGTCCACAATCGCCTGCTTCACCTTGGCCTTGCCGGCAGGGTGCAGCATTTTCATGCGAGGATCCTTGTTGAAGGCCATGATCAAGTCAGGATCATCCTGCTTCTTGGCATCCACAACGGCGGCCTCGATCTGCTCGACCATGGTTTCAGCAAGTTTGTCTTGATCGCCGTCCAGAGCGGAATCATCCACCAAAGGTTCTTCCTTCTTGGGCTCTGGCTTCTTTTTCGTTTCCTTGGGGGCGGGATCAGCCGCCTGGGCGGTTTTCTCCGGTTCAGGCTCCCTTGCTGCCTCTTTGGCCGTTTCGCCGTCCTTGGCCTCCGCAGGGGGCTTAGAATCGGTTTTGGCTTCCGTCTTTTTGGCAGGTGGTGGGGGAGCCTTGTTCGAGCTTCCCGCCTCATGGGGCGTATCGCCGCTCGGGAATACGTCCTCAATGGTCACCATGCCGTCACGGATGGCTTGCAGGCTGCCAGCCACACGCGCCAAATCCTTCGCAGTCCACTCACCAATGGCGCGGCCAATGACCTTTTCCACGTTCGTCAGCGGGATATTGCGGTCCTCAAGCGCACCCTGAGCCCTCTCGCGGGAGCCCGGCAGGTCTTTGCCGAAGCGGTCAATCAAGGACTTCTTCGCCTCTTCGAGCATGAAGTCGGTGAAGGTTTGCAGGAAATTGGCCACCGTATTGCGGATAGCCTTGGACTGGCCAATCTGGAAAATGATATCCTCGGCCCGCTCTTTGTCCTTCATGCCGGTATTCTGCTGCTTGCGCTGCTGGAATAGGCGCGTCATGGATGATCCCGTTTCCAGGTCGATCACGCGGGAGGCAAAAATATAGTGGGTTGGCGTTTCCCGAATGTCGCAGCTCACCTGTGCATTGCCATAGGTGCGAATCAGGTCGTTGGCCATTTTGATTGTAGGGCCAAACACCTCGCCCTTGGAGCCGTCACGGTTCCGGGTGGGCCACGAATAATAATAATTGTCGCCACCGAAAGCGGCCAATATTTTCAAATCGGCCATGATCTTGTTCAAGTTGCGGGGAACCTGAACCTTCTGGGCGGTAACCACTCCATTGTCGATGCTGATCATCGAGCTTGACTGCGAAGCCGGAAGGGCTGCGGGTTCATCAAACTGCAATTCCTGCCGGTTATCTTCGCTCAATTCCTGAAAATCTCTGTCTGCCATGGCTCGTTCTCCTTATGATGCCGATGAGGTGGTGTAGACCGAACAGCCGGGCGGCGGTTCACGGTCGGGGTTTCCTTCGCGGTCACGCACGTGGGCGGTGCAAAGCGCCTGCAGCGTTTCCAGCAGTTTCTCATTCTTGGCGAAGAAGGCCAAGGCAGCGAGGGGCTTGTCAATTTTGGCGTGGTAGTAGGTTTTCTGGGCAATGCCGCGCATGGCAACGCCGTCCTTGGTGAAGCTCTGGCCCACCGTGGCGTTCCCCTTCAAGGCAGAAACGTCCTTTCCAGCCACCTTCACGGCAGCCGCAGCGTCCTGCGCGTCAATCTGGGCCTGAATGGGATCGGCCTGGGTGCCTTCCAATTCGCCGGCATCGGCCTTGCGCAGCAGCTCGGCAGCTTCGGCCGCTTTGTCGTCGGCAATCTTTTGCAGTCTCGCCTGTTCGGCTGCGGCAGCTTCTCGCGCCACCCGGATCAGGCGGTTTTGCTCATCGAGGAAGGCATTGACCTTGGTGGTGACCGCATCAATGGCCAGCGCCAATTTGCCCTTGGTTTTTTCCTTATGGCTGATCGGCATCCATTTGGCGTCAACCGCATCGGCCAAATCCTGATGCGGCTTTTTCTCGGCGGCGCGGGCATCGTCAGCCTCTTTGCGCAGGTCTTTCATCTGGGTCAGGAAGCCACCCAGCCGTTCGCCCACCTCCTTGTCGGTGATGAGCTTCGGGTGATCCGTCATAATCTTGCGGGCCCCGTTCAGCAGTTCTTCCATGCGCAGGCTTAGGCGCTCGAAGATCGGGGGGGAGTTGTCGCCTATCACGGCGCGTTCATTGTCCATGTTCACTTTCCTCGGTTAAAAAAGGCTTGGCGCACCTTTCAATTCGGTGCGTTCGATAGGCTTGATCTTCTCGGCCTCGGGCGTGTCAAACCACAAATAGCGGCTTTCACGGGCATAGGCGTCCATGGCAAAATCGTACATTGCTTGGGTCACCGGGTTCAGGCGGCATTGCTCCCAGGCCATGAAGAGGCTCAGAGCTCCAAGATAATCACTGTTGATATTGAGCGGCTTCCACCAGCCGGACTTGATCATCACATGCTCGTCATTCATCAGCTCACCGGTTTCGCCGTGAATTTGCTGCTCCAGCCAAATTGCTACCGGGATAAACTGCCCCCGGACATGCTGCATCTTGGCATTGTGGCCGGTGTAGCGGTAGCGGTAGAAGCCGGGGAACACCATGGGATATTCGTCCCAGAAACATAGGGATTGCTCGTGCGCCTTGCGCCAGCGGTCAGCCGCATCGAGGCTTTCGAGGGCCAGATTCCAGTATTCATAGTAAAGGTTCAAATCACTCGGTTCGCGCATTGCATGCTTTCAAAAATGGTGGGATGGTCTAGCCGATTCAGGGAAAGACCACCCCACCCGAGTTACCCGCCCTCTCAAGATCGCAGGGGAGGTAGGCGGGATTTCAGAGGCGTTCCTGCCGTTCTATCAGTTTGGAATGGTCCATCAGCAGGGCGGCAAGGGCTGCCCTGGGGACTTTGACTGATTCGGATGATTGTCGGGCTTTGTCCACAGCTTCATGGACTGATTCGAATTGCTCCTGGGAGCAGGTAAGGTACGGAATTGGCTTGCGCATCGTGCGTTCCTCATCATGAGTTGCCAGTTAGAACGATATGAGATAAGACCATTTTTCATTAAATGTCAAACACTGTTGCATTGAACAGGCTTTTTATGGTAGGTGATTTGCATGAAACTTCACGATTATCTTAAAGACAACCTGATTATGAACAGGGCTTTTGCCCGTGATCTAGGGATAACAGAAGTGTCCCTGAGCCGCCTTCGGCATGGAAAAGGTACACCGAACTGGAAAACAATGCGCAAGGTTTTGCGCCTGAGCAAGGGCCAGGTCACGCCCAATGACTTCATCGACATTGAAAAAGAGCTTTCCGAGGTAGCGCCGGGCCCGCGCGATAGTGCCCAAACCCCCGCAACATAAGGAGAAGGCCATTGGTCCAGACTTTGAAACGTCCACCTAAGAAGGTCCACCCGGACCAAACCCGCGTAATAACCCCACAGCACAATGGCCCCAGCGATGAAGCCATTCTGGTAATGACCGGCGAACTGATCAGTGTCAGGGCCGACAAGGCCGCATTGAGCAAGGTCGAGAAGAAAATCCGGCAGCGCATGGTCAACGCCGGCATGAAGGTGCAGCAGATCGACATGGCGCTTCGCCTCTCCGACATGGGCCCCAAGGAAGTGCAGGAAATGTTTCAGCACCTTCTCAACTATGCCCGCGTCCTCTCGGTGCCTATCGGCACCCAGCTTTCATTCTTCACGGATCCCGGCGCCAAGACTCCCTCTCTCGAAGATGAACTGAAAAAAGCCTTCGATTGGGGCAAGACGCTCAGCCTCCTGGGCAAAGACCCGGATTTTACGGCGTACCAAAAGGAAGGCCCTTTGGGTCAGGAACACTTGAAGGGCTGGAATGCTGGCCAGCAAGTTCGCCATGCGCAGCTTATCCAGAACAGCGAGGATGAGGCGGCGCGGAAGAAGAAGGCCGACGAAGACGCAGCCGCCAAGGTTGCGGCCAAAACCGCCAAGGCCGAGAAGAAAGCCAAGTCGGGCAAGGGAAAAGCGGAGCAGGCCGTCAGGGATGAAATGGCCAAGCTCGACGATGCGCCCGAAGAAGAAGCCGTTCATTAAATTTTAGGGCGAGTTACGGGAAAAAACCGTAACTCGCCAACCGAGGCCAATAATGTCAGTTTCCGTTGCCGCCTTCGACTTGGCGAAGAATAGAACAGGCTATGCCGTAGGAACGCCGGGCATTGCCAACAATTCTTGCAAGCCCGGATGGGGCGTGTTTGAGCCGGAACCGGGCGAGGATATGGAGCATGTGACCATGGGCAACTTCGCCCGCATGCTTCAAGAACTCCACAAGAATTATCAGTTGAGCCATATCGTTTACGAAATGCTTTTCGTTGACCTCAATCCCCAGAAATTCCAGTTTAACGGGACGCGCGGCCAGATGCAGCTTGAGGGTGTTTTGCTTGCCTTCTGCGGCCTGCATGGCATTCATGTATCGAATGTTGCGGTCAACCAGTGGCGCAAGTCCGTCTATGGCTTTGCCAAGGCGCAGCCCAATGAGGGTGGCAAGTTGGAACCGGAGTATTGGAAGAAGCTGGCGACCTCCTGGGCTGCATCACAAGGTTGCTTTGTTCAATGGCACGATGAGGCCGAGGCCTTGGCGATCCTCTGGTGGGCGCTAGGCCAGCTTGACGGGAAGTTCGCAGGCTGGGCCGATCCTATATTTCGCAGGAATGATCTGCATGCTATGTTTCGGAGGGGAATTTACAGTGAGTAAGCCCAAGCAAGACCCAATTGATATCACTTTCAACCGTTGCGACAATCCCGCATGCGAGGCCTATCACCTTTGCATCGAGGGCAGTTTTCTCGGATTAATCAACATTCCCATGCTGCCAGAAGGCTGGCGCGCGGTGATCAAACTCATTGAAGATACATTGGACGGGAAAATTGGTAAAACCCACTGAAAAGCCTGTGCAGTCGGCCCGCGGCCTATTTCGTGCAACCGGCAACAAGTCAAAGCCGAAGCCCGTGCGGATGCTTGATGGCAGTTACGAAAAAAAGGAAACCGCCGAGCGCGAGAAGGATGAATTTTACCCAACCCCGCCCGAACCCACCCAAAGCCTGCTCTATTACGAGCATGAGCGGCTTAAAGACTTTGGCGCCATCTGGGAGCCTGCCTGCGGTGATGGTGCCATGATGCGCGAGATAACGGCCGCAGGCTTCAGTTGTGTTGGCAGCGATTTGGTGGATCGCGGCTGCGGTGCGGAGATTGTCGATTTCTTCACCATGAAGATGGCGCCTTGTAAGGCAATCATCACCAATCCGCCCTACAATCTCGTGAACACGCGAGACGGAAATGGCCGGTGGATATGGCATGCCCTCGATGTTCTCAAGGTGGAATACATGGCCCTGCTGCTCAACTGGTCGTGGCCTGGCGCTGGCGGAACAAGCAGGCTATGGGCCGAACGTCAGCCGGCCCGCGTCTATCTGATGCGCTGGAAGATAGATTTTACCGGCGAAGGTGCGCCGCCCATGCTTCACGGATGGTTCGTTTGGGACCGGAAGCACGTAGGCCCCTGCCAATTGTTAATGATGGATCGCGTCGATGGGCGCCAGCATCACCTCTTTGAACAAAGGAAAGAGCCATGAACCAGCGAGACATTCTTGATCAACGCCTAAAGGTCATCGGCCACCGAAGGGGCGAGTTGGTCACGGAACTGGAAGATCTTGACGTTGAGGGCCGGGAACTCGTCATAGCTCTGCGCGTCCTCGACCGCTACGCCATTCGCCTCATGGGCGACAACAAGGGAAAGCGCGACCGCCTCAAATCCGAGCCCGACACGCCAGAAGAGCAAACCGTAGAGGTGTCGGTCAACACCGCGCCGGCACCGGAAGCCCTGCAGCATGCCTTCGAGGCTGGCGTAGAGGCGGAGAGGACCGGCTTTGTGCAGCCCGACATGGCGAAGGTCGAGGACGTTATTGCCACGGTGCCGTTGTCCGAGATCGTCACCGATGGCCAGCATCAGTTTCCGCCATTTGTGCAACCAGAACCCACAGAAATGCCCGTAGAGCCGGTTCCTGCCGACCCCCCTCCTGCACCTGCTCCCGAGCCTGAGAAGGTCGCCCTGGTGGAGGTGAAGGCCGATGTATTCGATATGCTGGTGGGCCATGAGAGGGCGCTGCACACCCCAAAGCCCCCCTTGGCGGTCGAGAAGCCTTTCGACATGCGCACCAAGCCTGAATCAGTTGACCTGCGCAAGCGGCCATGGAGCGATGAGCGCAAGGCCGTCGCCTCAAAATACGAACGCGACCGCTTGGCGGGGGTAAAGCCCCAGACCAGCCACGAGCGCAAGTATGGCAACACCGACACTTCGCACCTTGAACCGGCACCGGCATGGCGCGGAAAAGCTGCGGAGAACAGCGACATTCAGCGCGTCACCCTGCCCGAAGGTGAACTGGCGCTGTCTGGAAGCTATCTCATGTTCGACGGCAAGATGATTGCGCACCTCGACAAGTTTGAAAAGGCGCTTCTGGGCGAACTGATGAAGAATTTCGGCCAGCAGGTCAGAAA
>JAHFPK010000329.1 GCA_023266715.1 Hyphomicrobiales bacterium
GGGCTGGCCTTTGCCGGGTTGTTTGCAATCTTCGGATTCATCGCGGGGCTCATTCGTATTGACCGCCAGAACCAACTGCGCGCATTTTTCGAAGGCCTCGCCGATGCGATGGGCGATGCCTGCGTGGTGACCGACGCCAAATCGCGGGCGGTCTACGGCAATGCGTCTTTCCTGCAACTGGCCGCGGCGGCGGGGATCAGTCGCCTGGTGGGCTTTGACCTGCTCTATGCGGGGCAGGCGGCCTTTGTCGAACCCATCTACCAGCTGGCCCAGGCGGCCCTTGAGGGCAAAAGCGATTCCCGGGAAATCCGCCTGCCAGCAGGGTCAAGCGCTGCAGGCGCCAGTCCCGATGCGCCGAAGTGGCTGAAAATCAGTGTGGCGCCCATTGCCGGGCAAGCAAAGCGTGACTTTGTTCTTTGGCGTTTGCAAGATGTGAGTGTGGACCGGGCCAGGCAGGAAAAGGCCTTTGGCCGCCTGCAGTTCATCATCACCTATCTCGACCATGCGCCGGCGGGCTTCTTCTCGACCATGCCGAACCAGAAGATCGATTATCTGAACGCCACCTTGGCGGAATGGCTGGGCATTGATATCGCCGAAAGCCAGAACGGCGAACTCCGGCTCAGCGATGTCCTGGGTGAAACCGGGGCCAAGCTCGTCACCGCCATTGAGCCCGTGGCGGGCGGCGGGCGAACCGAGCTCTTCAGTCTTGATCTCAAGACGCGCAAAGGTGCGGCCCTGCCGGTTGAGATTATTCACCGGGTGGATTTCGACGCCCAGTCGAAAGCCTTGCCGGCGCGCACGCTGATTGTGCCGCGGCGGGAGCAGAAAACCAATCAAGACAAGCAGGCCCTGGCACGCTTTGTCGGCGCGGCTCCTATCGGCATTGCCGAAATTGACAGCCACGGGATCATCCAGTCGGCGAACCCGGTTTTTCTCTCCTATTCAGCCCGGGCAAAGCGTGGCGCCAGTTTTGCCTCCATGGTGGTGGAGAGCGACCGTGAGGAACTTCGCAGCGGCCTTGAAAGATATCAAAGCAAGCAGGAGCCAATGGTTGTGGTTGATGCAACCATCTTGGACGCGAAGCCCCGCCTGGTTCAGTTCTCGTTTGCCCGGCTGCAGGGCATGGGGCAGAACCTGACGGTTTTTGCGGTCGACAAGACCGAGAGCAAGACGCTTGAGGTGCAATTGGCACAAAGCCAGAAAATGCAGGCCGTTGGCCAGCTGGCCAGCGGCATTGCCCATGACTTCAACAACGTGCTCACGCCCATCATTGGCTTTGCCGACTTGCTGCTCGCCAAGATGCGGCCAACGGATCCGGCCTTCGCCGATATCATGAGCATCAAACAGAATGCCAACCGGGCGGCCAATCTGGTGCGGCAATTGCTGGCATTTTCGCGCAAGCAGACTTTGCAGCCCAAAGTGCATTCGCTCACCGACGCCATGTCGGACCTCGACAATCTTCTGGGCCGTGTTTTGGGCGAGAAGGTTGAACTGAAAATCAGCCATAGCCGTGACCTGGGGCTGGTGCTGGTTGACGTGCACCAGTTCGAGCAGGTGATTATCAATCTGGCGGTGAATGCCAGGGATGCCATGCCGCGCGGCGGCACTCTCTCGGTCAAGACCAGGAATGTCAGCGAGGAAGAATCGAAATCCATCCTGCGTGAACCCATGCCTGCTGGCGAATATGTGCTGTGCGAAGTGAGTGACACGGGCTCGGGCATTGCGCCTGAGATTGTCGAAAAGATATGGGAGCCATTTTTCTCCACCAAGGAAGTCGGCAAGGGCACAGGTCTTGGACTCTCAACGGTCTATGGCATCGTGAAACAAACGGGCGGGTTTATTTTCTGCGACAGCGTGGCGGGAAAGGGAACGACGTTCAGCATTTACCTGCCGCGGTATTATCCTACCGAAATCGAGGTTGCTATCGCTGCTGCCAAGGACGAGGTGAGGGCGAAGCGCTCCGACCTTACAGGCAAGGGACGCATTTTGCTCGTCGAGGACGAGGATGCGGTGCGGGCCTTTGCAATTCGAGCTTTGACATCGCGGGGCTATACGGTGGTTGAGGCGGACTCGGGCGAAAGTGCCCTGGAGGTCATGGAAACACAGAAGGAACCGTTTGATCTCATCCTCTCTGACGTCGTCATGCCGGAAATGGACGGACCCACATTGCTGCGCGAGTTGCGCAAGCGCGGAGTGAAGACGAAAGTGGTATTTGTGTCCGGCTATGCCGAAGATGCGTTCGAGAAAAATCTCGAAGGGCAAACGGATTTTGCTTTCCTGCCCAAGCCGTTTTCGCTGAAGCAACTGGTTGAAAAAGTCAAAGAAGTGATGGAAAATTGAGGATGGGCCGATGGACACTTCAGGGGCTCGCGGGAGAATTGCGTGACGGCAGGACCTCCTCGCGTGAGCTAGTCGAGCAGGCGCTGGCGAAAATTTCTGATCCGGCAGGCGAGGGTGCCCGGGCCTTCATCCGGGTTGATGCGGAAGGAGCGCGGGCGGCGGCCGATTTTCAGGATCAACTGCGGCGGCGTGGCCGCGCGCCATCACTCCTGGCTGGCATTCCTATTTCGGTGAAAGACCTTTTTGATCTCGCCGGTGAGGTGACAACGGCGGGTTCCAAAGTATTGCTAGATGCAGCACCTGCACTTGCCGATGCGCCCGCCATTGCCGTTTTGAAATCGGCCGGGATGGTGGTGATGGGCCGGACCAACATGACGGAGTTTGCCTATTCCTGCGTGGGGCTGAACCCCCATTATGGCACGCCACGGTCCGTGTTTGACCGGAAGACCGGGCGGATACCTGGTGGTTCATCGGCGGGTGCTGCGGTGGCTGTTGCTGACGGGATGTGCGCCTTGGGCATTGGCACGGACACGGGCGGGTCCTGCCGCATTCCTGCGGCCTATAACGGCATCGTGGGTTACAAGTCGAGTACGGGACGGGTGAGCACGCGAGGGGCTTACCCACTATCGTCACGGTTTGACTCGGTTGGGCCACTTGGAAATTCGGTGGCCTGCTGTGCTGCCGCGGACGCAGTGATGGCGGGCGATTGGCCGGGGCGGATTGCAGCGCGCGAGGTTTCAAGCCTTCGCATCGGAGTTTTGAAAACAGCAGTGCTTGAGGGTCTGGATAGGGAGGTCGCCGAAACTTATGAGCGGGCGCTGACGCGGATTTCAAAGGCGGGTGCCACGCTGGTCGATTTTGCCTTTGAAGAATTGCTTGAGCTTCCCGCACTCACCGTCAAGGGCGGTATCGTTGCGGCAGAATCCTACGCCCATCATCGCAATCTCATCGCGCGACGGGGCGCGGAATATGATCCCCGGGTTCGCATGCGCCTGGAGG
>JAHFPK010000055.1 GCA_023266715.1 Hyphomicrobiales bacterium
CCAGGTCATGTACAATCTGTCCGACCGCGGCATCGAATGGAATCTCTATCCGAAGTGCCGCAAGGACAAAATCGCGGTCATGGCCTATTGTCCGCTCGACCAAGGCCGCTTGATCGACAATCCCGGCCTCGCACCGATTGCGAAAAAACATCGGGTCACAAACGCCGCAATTGCTCTCGCCTTTACGCTGAGGTTGCCCGGGATGATTTCAATTCCCAAAAGCAGTCACGAAAAGCGGGTGTTGGAGAATGCGATTGCCGCCGATCTTGTTCTCGATGACGAGGATCTCGCCATGCTGAACAAACTCTTTCCTCCACCACGGAGAAAGCTTCCGCTCGCGATTTCCTGAGTTAACCATCCTGCGTAGGGAACCGGGGGCTTGTTTTCCTTGGCCTGTCCCAAATCGCTCCTCCAAATTAACCATCCGTTCATTCGATATTTACTCAATTTCTTAGCCGGCCAGAGAGCCTTTTGCCCTATGGTTGAATTCGGGACTATTGCCTCCTGGAAAAAATTGTGCCCGGGCGGCTGCACAAAGGTATACCTGTCATGGACGCAAATTACGCACCTGCAACCAATACGAATAATGACGATTCGCAGATTCAACCGCAGTTCCAGCTGCGTTTCGAACGGTCCATTTTACATCGCGCTCGGGGTCACTGTCTCGTCGACGTGCTTCTCAAAAATAATGGGACCATTGCTGCCAGCTTTCCATTTTTTTGTCTCACAAACCTTGGCCTGAATGTGAGCCCAGCACCATGCTGGGAGAAACGGGAGATTACATCGGTTCGAAAACTGCAGAGGTTTTCCACCAATGAACTGGGCTCCTCCACGCTTGAGCCGGGCGCTGTGGCGCATTGCTGCACAATCAGCCTGAGATACAAGTTCTCGTTTGGAGGATGCCTGGAGTTCGAACCAGGAAGCGAACATCTGCTTGCAAACTTCCCAAACCTGAACCTAATGTGCGAAGTGGGCGCCGGGAACTATCCCTCGAAGCGGATTTTGCTGCAGGTACCCGCCACCGCGTTGAGGAAAATTATTCCAGAACACGAGGAACAGGCTGGTGTTTCTCATTTGGCTCAAACGCACGATGGCTCTCACCCCACTCTCCATGGTCGTCCCCGGACTTGATCCGGGGATCAACCCGACTAACCAGACTTATCCCGTTGCAGGCATTGGTTCTCCACCTCAAGGGCGGTGACGAAGAGATTTTTGGATGCCCCGCATCTTCAATAAATGGAGCTGGACGCCTCTATGAACGTGACCTCAATTCCGGGTTTAACGAGTTTGCCCAGTTCTGCGGCGTCCCAATTGCTAAGCCTGACGCAGCCATGCGATGAGGTTTTGGAAATCTTTGAGGGGTCTGGCGTTCCGTGGATTCCATAAGTAGGTTCCGTCAAATCAATCCAAATCGATCCTACGGGACCATTGGGCCCAGCCGGAATGGTGAGCTTTTCAGTATTTTCAGCTTGCTGGAAATTGATGTCGGGGTCATAGGCATAGGTGGGAAAGACGGCCACTCCCTTGATTTCATGGGTTCCCTGTGGCGAGGGCGTGGAATCGCTCTCGATTGTTGCGGGATAAATGATCGCGGGGCGATCGTTAACTCCATAAATCACCAGCCGCTCATTCGATTTATCAGCGACTATGCGGCTGACCTCCACCATAACCTGTGTGC
The DNA here is from genome assembly GCA_023266715.1 of Hyphomicrobiales bacterium. Classification (GTDB taxonomy): domain Bacteria; phylum Pseudomonadota; class Alphaproteobacteria; order Rhizobiales; family Aestuariivirgaceae; genus Aestuariivirga. The sequence continues at coordinate 1,679 of JAHFPK010000055.1, forward strand.
CCGGATCAATGACCACGATCGTTTCCCCTGCGACGAAGCGGGCATCGGGATTGAGGGATATGAGAAAGTTCTGGTCCATATGGAACTTCTCTGCCAGCGCCTCGGCACCTGAAGTGAATCCCAGCCACTCCATCTTGGCCATTTCCGCATAGTCGGTGGGAATGCTCTCGACCATTTTTTCCAGGTCCTCGGAAGTGATGGTATACGTCAGGGAAACTGGCTCCGGAGATTGAAGGCGCTCCCACAGGTCCTGGTTCATGATGCCGTGTACTTCAAGTCCACTGATTTCTTCAAAGCCCCGTATCGCCCTGGTAACATTCTCACCGGCGACGCCATCAATCACACCGGGATTTGCTCCCGCCCGATCGAGCAGCACCTGCAGCTTTGCCGTCAAAGCGCTCACGCCTTCTGGCAGAGCATCTATAAACTCTGCCGCGTTGATTTCGTCGGAAGTCATAGGCGTGCCGCTAAAACTGGCTGTGCTCAAATGGATGAAGGACAGAACAAAAGCGGCGGCAATGGTGACATACTTCAAGATTTTTCTCCTTCCTGTCAACGTCATAGGACTGATTTTGTTCCCGAAAAAAGGGGCGTGCAGCCATTTCCGCTGAATACCACCAAGTGAAGCGATTGTTAGTCTTTCAGTGCCGTCCAGGGGACCGGTTCACACCGGAAACCACTGCCCACTGAAAAGGAAAGGGTTCGCATTCGAAACCGGGTCATTGGATGCCAACCGAAGAGTTGTTGAGAACGTGTTCGCATTCACAATGACGTCACAATTTACTGGTGTGCTTCGAATCATGCAAAAAACTTGGTACTTCCCCGTCGCGGACGGTGCGCCTCATTTCGCCGACAATGGGTTCACATATTTTGAAGAGCAAGCGCCGGAAAAAGCCGCAACAATTGGCTACGATCTAGTGGCGATGAAGAATGTGGGCATTGATGGTTCGCGTATCAGCGGGTGGATGATTAGGGGAACTGTGGTTCTGAAAAGCCCCACGGCGTTTGCTTCGGCAGCCAATGCACTTCAAGCCCAAATGGGCTGAGACTCTCGACAGGCTTTGCGTTAACGGCCTTTGTAAGTTGAGTGCTTCATCAGTTATTGCTTACAATTGAACTTGTTTGATTCACGGCACATCGTATTCTTTGGAAATGGAGAGCGCCATGAACAAGCGTTTTACCGTTAAAGATGCAGCGGTTCGCCGACAGGCCGGATATTTCAGCCCTGAAAGACTGGCCACACTCAAAATGATATTCGAAGCCGTCTGCGCTGAGGCTGCAATCCCGAGCGACGCTAAAGGCGAACGTGACGCCCTCGCCACCAGGTTACTGGCCGCGGGCGAAACCATCGAGTCTGAAATGATGTTGGTTTTAACGGCTATGAAAGCCGTCTCCGACTATCGGTTGGGGCCAACTACGTCTGTCCCATAACTGGTTCGGGTCATTGGAGGTTAGAGCTTTCAGCTATACAGAAAACCCTCGCAAATGCAGGACGCCGACTGTCTGTATTGAATGAATTTGCCGTACCCAATTCAGGCGTACAATAAGCAGTTGTTTTTTGTATATCTAGAAGAAACGCCGCGCATATGCCCGAATGTCTCCTATTGGCCCATTTGAGAGCTTACTGCGAGGATACAGCTCGCCTGCCCTACTCTGCATAGCTGACCATCAATTCGTGATGTCAACTATCCGAAAAAAATATCAGAAAACAGTTGATCAGTTGGTGTGGTGGATAATCTGTGTTCTTCCCATTGCGGTTTACAATGAACAACATAGCCTGGCTTTTGCTCCCCGCATTTTGATTCACCTGGCTTGAATTAATCATTAACGGTCAATCAAGACCCTCGAAACTTTGGTCACCTCACCAAGAAGTCCACGCGGGCGAACGACCAGAATAGCAGCAAGGCCGATACCGATAAAAACAATCTGCAGAGCAGCAGCGCGGGCTTGATATTCGGCGGGTACGATCAAGCCGAGAGCTGCTCCTGTTATGCTCCACAGTGCCCAAACCAAGATTGCTCCCAGAAGTGCGCCGCGATTATTTCCAGATCCGCCAATGATGAGCATGGCCCAGACTTGAAAGGTAATGGCTGAAAGATAATTCTCAGGCGCGATGAAGCCAATGAAGTGAGCCTGAATGGCCCCGGCAAACCCCATGACGGCACTGCCGAGGACAAAAGCCTGCAACCGAAAGACTTTGGCATTCTTGCCGAGTGATGCCGCCGCCGCCTCATCCTCTCGAATGGCCCGCAGCACGCGTCCCCACGGGCCATGGATTAGCCTTTCCAGCGCATAGTAGACACCTCCAGTAATACCGCAAACCAACGAAAGATTGGCAAGATTGAAAAGCAGTGGATGTTCCTGAAGGCCGCTAAAGGGCCTGGGAATAAACCCAATGCCGAATGGACCACCGGTGATTGTTATTGCATTCAGAACCACAAGCTGAATGGTTATAGCAATGCCGAACGTTGTAATTGCTAGATAATCGGCACGAAGCCTGAGCGTGATGACACCGATAAATGCCGCTGCCAATCCTGAAACGAAAGCAGCCGAAATCCAGCCAATCCAGATCGGCAGGTCAAAGCCGCCAAACCGTTCCACGACGTCAGGCGTGGTAAGAAGGGCTGAAGTATAGGCACCGATTGCCACAAACCCCGCCACGCCCACATTGAAAAGACCGGTTTGCCCCCATTGCACATTGAGCCCGAGGCAAATGATGCCGTAGCTCAGAGCAGTGACCAGGAAGAACGCGCCATAGGTGATGAGATCAAGTATCATTCGCGAACTCCAAAGAGTCCTGAAGGTTTCACAAGCAGAACTGCAATCAAAATTAGGAATGCCACTGCCGCACGATAATCTGCGCCAACAATTTGTACCGCTACCGCTTCGGCAACGCCAACGATCAGCCCGCCGAGCATCGCTCCCGACATGCTTCCAATGCCACCAAGAATGGCTGCCGCAAACAACGGCAGAAGAAGGTCAAAACCCATAAAAGGCCTGATCTGAACGGTGACGCCAAGCATCACTCCTGAAGCGGTTGCCAGAATGCCTGCGATGATCCATGTCGCACGAATGACGCGTTCCACATCAACACCGGCAACGCGCGCCAGGATCGGATTTTCTGACACGGCACGCATTGCCCGGCCAGTGGCGCTCAAGGAAAGGAAGCGGTCCATGACAACAACAATTATCATCGTGAGAAAAATCAAAAAAAACTGATCTGGCGTGAGCCTGATGCCAAGCCCTGCCGGAACGGCCATCTGTATATCGCGCGTAAAATAAGCCGGCCTCGAGGTGAAAATGAACTCCAACAAACTGCGAAGTGCCATTGAAGCGCCAAAACTTGCCATCACCATCACGATGGCATTGCCCTTGCTTCGCAATTTTGAAAAGAGCAGGCGATCTAATGCTACGGCCAAACCACCTGTGAGGGCTGCGGCAGCCACGCCCGCAACAAGCAACGGCCAACCGAAAGACAAGGGACCTATGGTACCGGTATGTCCGCCAAACAGCGTGCTTATTGCAGTTGTCAGGACCAGCGTCATATAGGTGCCCCAGGCAATGAATTCGCCATGGGCGAAGTTGGCGAAGCGCAGGATCGAATAGCTCAGCGTGACACCAACCGCACCAAGTCCAATTAGAGCGCCCATAACTACACCATCAGCTAAAAATTGCAGATTCATGCGCCACCTTCCGAACGTCTGGCACCGAGATAAAGCCTGCCAATTGAACGATCGGCCGCAATTGCTTTCGCTGGCCCTTCATGAGCGATTGCACCTTCCACGAGAATCAGGGCCCGGTCGGCCAGAGCCAGGGCCGCTTTCGCGTTCTGCTCCACCATCAGGATTGTAATGCCTATCGCCCTGATCTCAGCCAATTTTGAGAATACCTGGCCAACGAGTTTGGGAGACAGGCCTGCCGACGCCTCATCGAGCATGACGATGTGCGGTTTGGCAATTAGGGCCCTTGCCACGGCCAGCATCTGACGCTGGCCACCAGACAGGCGGCCCGCTGCCAGTTGACGCTGACGTGCCAAATCGGGAAACAGTTCAAACATGGCATCAATTTGCTCAGACCTGCTGGCTTTCGGGAGAACATCAGCAGCAATGCGCATATTGTCGGCAACCGACATGAGCGTGAAAACATTTTCAGTTTGCGGAACGAAACCCAGTCCGCGGCGCGCCAGCTCATGTACCTTGGCTGCGGTGATGTCTGCACCGTCTAGCGTCACGCAGCCAGAAAACTTGGATACCAGACCGGCGATTGCCTTTATCAGTGTCGATTTCCCAGCACCATTTGGACCAAGTACGGCAACAATCTCGCCGGCCATCACCTTCAAGCTGACACCCCGAACAATTGATGCGCCGGGTTCGTATCCGGCCTCGAGCGTATCAACATCCAGCAATGCGCGGGTCATTGTGTACCGGCGCCAAGATAGGTTTCAATGACTGCTGGTTCATCGATAACTTCATCGGGCGTGCCATTGAAAAGCATCCGGCCCGCCGACATTACGTACACTTGCTGACATAGGCGTGCTACCAAATCCATATTGTGCTCAATGATAAAAAACGTCACCCCCCGACGATTGATTTCGATAATGCGTTCAATAATTGTATTAAGGAGAGTGGGGTTAACACCAGCTCCTGGTTCATCTAACAATATGATGCGGGGGTCAGCCATCAACACGCGCCCCAGTTCCAAAAGCTTGCGCTGACCACCTGACAGAACGCGTGCTGGTTCCTGCGCCAAGCGCACCAGTCCGAGGAATTCGAGCAAAGCCATTGCCTTGTCTATGTTGATACGTTCCTCGCGGGCAACGCGGCCGGGCATGAACCAAGTGGCAAACATGCGTTCACCCGACTGTGCTTGCGCTGCAGTCAGCATGTTGTCCAGAATTGTCATTTCGCTGAAAGGACGTGGTATTTGAAATGTGCGGCCAAGCCCACGCTCGATGCGGCGATGCGAGCGTTCTGCATTTATCTCAACACCCTCGAGAAATATCTTCCCGCTGGTCGGCGCAATACTGCCAGCAATCAGGTTAAAGAGTGTGGTTTTGCCTGCCCCATTCGGTCCGATGAGCCCAACGATGCCACCGGCTGCCACGCGCAGTGACACATTGTCCACTACGGTTGCGCCACCAAAGCGCTTCAGCACGGACCGGACTTCAAGCATACCCCTTCCCCTTCAAGTTACACTGCTGTTATCATCAGCTATGCTTAATCACCAGTCTTTCTAACAACGGAAATTTTCACTATGGCAACCAGCCCAGACGGCAGTTTCGAACTCTATGATCTAAAAGTGGAGGTTGTCGCGCCCGAAGGCGCCCGGCTCTACTGCGGCGCCAAGATTGGTGACTATTTCGAGCTACAAGGCGAGATGCTGTACCTGCCACAAGGACAAGGAATTTCTATTTATTCATTATCCTCGGTGCTGCCTTTGCTTGCCGCCAAGCAACGCGTAACACATTCAAATGATTGGATGTCAACTGATGCCGAGATTGCCTGTCCGGACCCCAACTGCCCAAGCCGACTGCGTATTACGAGACTCGGCAAGAGGCGTTTCAGCCATTCGGAGACTACTGCTGTCATTCGTAAAATGGATGCAAAGTCTTGACGCCTGCAAAAACTTTTGAGCTTCGACCCGGGTACACGATATCGCGCGTTATTTGCGGTGGCTGGCAACTTGCTGGTGGCCATGGTACCGTAGACCGCAAAACGGCGGTGGCTGATCTTATCGCTTTTAGTAAAGCTGGCATTTTTACTTTTGACTGCGCCGATATTTACACAGGCGTCGAGGAACTTATCGGTGAGTTCCGCACAGCATTTGCTCACAGATGGGGCGCTGACGCTCTAAAAAACGTGAAGGTGCATACAAAATTTGTGCCCAATCTCCAGATCCTGCCTGTCATCACCAGGGGCCATGTGCGTGACGCAATTGACCAGTCACTTCGACGATTGCGGACGGAACGTCTCGATCTCGTGCAATTTCATTGGTGGGACTACAATATTCAGGGAAGTGTTCAGGCAGCGCTTTGGCTGAAGGAACTCCAGGACGAAGGCAAGATCAATCTGCTGGGCGCAACCAATTTTGACACGCCGCACACGGCTGAACTCCTCGATGCAGGAATTCCCCTCGCTTCCATGCAAGTGCAATACTCGTTGCTTGATGAGAGACCACGGCACGGACTGATAGATCGTTGCCAAAACAATAATGTGCATCTTCTTTGCTATGGTTCCGTGGCGGGCGGCTTTCTGAGTGACCATTGGCTTGGGCGCGACGAACCGAATCTTCCCTTCGAAAACCGGTCACTCACGAAATACAAGCTAATCATCGATGACTTCGGCGGCTGGAAGCTTTTCCAGCAATTGTTGCGCACGCTGCGGGAAATCGCCGACCGGCACGGGAAGGACATAGCAACTGTTGCAAGTCGCGCCATTTTGGACCGTCCGCGAGTGGGCGCTGTCATTGTTGGCGCGCGAAACCGCAACCACCTCGCTGCAAATCTGGAGATTATGGAGTTGCAGCTGACGCCGACTGATCTCTTAGAAATAAATTCCGTAATTGCCCAACGCCGTGGTCCCGAAGGTGACACGTTTACGTTGGAACGCGACCGCAACGGACGCCATGGCTCCATTATGAAGTATAACCTGAACGAGCAAACATCATGACACTGCTCGGCTCTGCTGCGGCACGTGAGATTGAAGAGCTGCATGCGGTATTTGTGGAGCTTTTTCGCGGTCGGTCACGTGATTTTAACAGGTGTGCCGCGGCATTTTCAGTGCATTTTGAGATGGTCACGCCTGATGGTAAAAACCATGATCGCGCCGACGTTCTCCTGGCAATTGAAAGGGCCAAAGCGCCATCGGATTTCAGCATCGAGATCTCCCATATCCGATCATTATGGGAGGATCAAAATTCTGCCTTGATTCAGTATGTTGAACAACAGTATCGTGATGGGAAGACGTCCCGACGACTATCGACAGCCCTCTTCGAGGCTGAGGCGAAAGCGCCTTGTGGCGTCGTCTGGCGGCACTTGCACGAAACCTGGATGCAGGACGCCGAATAGAGAACAGGGTAAGCGTTTCCCCACATGGGGAGTTGAGGGAGTTGATCATGAAACGTTTCGCATTGACCATGACGGCCTTGGCGGCCTTGGTGGCTGGCTCTGGCATGAGCCGGGCAGCTGACTGTGATATCACGATTGGACTGGTTATGGAGTTGACAGGTCCGGCAGGCGAATATGGTCAAGCAGGTGCCAAGTCCGTCGAAATGGCATTCCGCGATATCAATGATGCTGGCGGTGTAGTGGATGGCTGCAAACTGGTAACTGATACCCGTGACTCGCAGAGCCAGGGCAATGTTGCTGTTGATATGGCAACTCAACTTGTCCAGATAAAGAAGGTTCCCGTAATTATCGGCGGCATCATTTCCTCCGTATCAATCCCAATTCTAACATCGGTGACCGGACCGGCCAAAGTCGTGCAGGTATCTCCGGCCTCCTCTTCACCGACACTCACAGCACTTGGTCGTGACGGCAAAACGAATGGCGTGTTTTTCCGTACCATCACTTCGGATGCTCTCCAGGGTGTTGCAGCCGCAAAATATGCGCTTGATCAGGGTTTCAAGAAGCTCGCGGTCATTCACGTCAACAATGATTTTGGCGTGAACATGGTCAAAGAATTCTCGAAAGCCTACAAGGCTTTGGGCGGCGAAATCATCTCGGTGACGCCTTACAATGAAAAGCAACCGAGCTATCAGGCTGAAGTGACAGCTGCCATGGCCGGTACGCCTGATGGCCTCTATCTCATCAGCTATCCAGTTGATGGCGCAACCATCGCCCGCCAGTGGATTTCACAAGGTGGCACGCCAAAGTTCCTGCTCAACGACGGTATGAATAGCGCTGACTTCATCGCTAATGTGGGCGCGAAATACCTTGACGACGCCTACGGCACTTCCTCTGGCACCAACCCTACCGCCTCCACGGACTACTTCATGAAGAACTATAAGGAGTTCTCAGGCATTGAACCGTCCAACCCGGCGGCTGATCGTTCTTATGATGCTGGTGCTATCGTTGGCCTTGCCATTGCGCAAGCTGGCAAGGCCGATTCCATGGCAATCAAGGACGCGATTAACCAGGTTCTTGATCCAAAGGGTGAAGTTATTCACGCGGGCAAGGATGAGTTTGCCAAGGCTTTGAAGTTGATCAAGGATGGCAAGCCGATCAAATATGAAGGGGTAATCGGACCGGTCTCTTTCGATCAGTATGGTGATATTACCGGGCCTTTCCGCCTATGGCGGATTCAAAAGGGCGAAGTAACCACGGTGGGTGAAATGACAACTGCAGACGTAGACGCGATCAAAGCCAAAATCGGCAACTGATCGGCAATGCAGTTTGATATTGGGAGACGCTGCCTCGCGGTTGCGTCTCTTTTTACATAGGACAGCGCCATGAGCCAGAAACCCGACCGCATATTGCTTGCTCCAAACCTGGAGATCAGTCGCCTGGTAACAGGACTTTGGCAAATTGCTGATATGGAAAAGGACGGACGCAAGCTGGATCTTGACGCGCTTGCACGCGACATGGTGGCCTATGCACAGGAAGGCTTCAACACCTTCGATATGGCTGATCACTATGGCAGCGCAGAAGATATTGCCGGCCGCTTTAAGGCACTTCTTTCGGCTGGTAAAAGTCAACCGGCAAGCACAGCCGTTTTCACCAAATGGTGTCCAGCCCCTGGGCCAATGACAAAGGACGTTGTGTGCGCCGCCGTTACGCGAGCGCTGATGCGTTTGCAAACATCAAAGATCGATCTCATGCAGTTCCACTGGTGGACATTTCAGCACCCTGGTTGGATTGACGCTATGAAGGAGCTTGCCGTTCTGCAGCAGGAAGGAGCCATCGGTCATCTCGGCACCACCAATTTCGACACTGATCACCTGCGCTTGCTGCATCACCATGGCATCACCGTGGCGACAAACCAGGTTTGTTTCTCTCTCCTCGACCGCCGCGCTGCCGGTGATATGAGTTCATTTTGCGCCGCGTCCGGCATTCGCCTGCTAGCGTATGGGACATTGGCTGGCGGATTGCTCACAGAGAAATGGTACGGCAAACCAAGACCGGCGGAAAGTGATGTCATTGACTGGAGTACGATGAAATATTTGCGCTTTGTGGGTCAGGTCGGCGGATGGGACGTTCTTCAGAACATTTTGGCCACATTGGCAAAAATCGCAGGCAAACATGATGTCTCCATGGGCAACGTGGCCACTCGCTGGGTGCTAGAGCAAAACGCGGTGGCGGGCGTCATCATCGGAGCAAGATTGGGTGAACGTGAGCACCGGGCCGACAATCTCAAGGTTTTCAGTTTTGCGCTTGATGTCGAAGATCGGGGCATGATTGACGCTGCTACATTCCATGCGATAGCGATTCCGGGCGATTGTGGCGATGAATATCGTCGCCCACCTTATCTCACGGCTTCAGGCGATCTCAGCCATCACCTTGCCAGTTTTCCCAAAGTTTACACGGCCCTGCCCATTCCAGGAAAGCCCGGGCGCCTGCGCCTTGATACAGGCAGCATCTGGGAACCACTTGCCGGATACAGCCGCGCAGTCCGCGTGGGTGATCGCATCCTGGTAAGTGGAACGACCGCCACCCATGGTGCGGGTGAACTCATTGCAGCTGGCAATCCTGGCAGTCAGACCGTTTATATTCTTGACAAGATACGGGCCAGCATAGAGGCACTCGGCGGCACGATGGAAGATGTGGTTCGCACCCGTGTTTACCTGCGTGATCAAAACCGATGGGAAGAAGTGTCGCGCGTTCACGGTCGTGTTCTGGGTCACATAAGGCCCGCAAATACGCTTCTCGAGGTCTCAGCCCTGATCGGAAACTATGACGTCGAAATCGAAGCCGAGGCCGTCGTGGCGTAGTTTTTCACGATGCAACAAAAGACCAATTCTCGTTGGGGATACCCTCGATAAATCGAATGCGCTGACAGGGCGTTTCAGCCCTAATGTAACATGTTGTATCGGTTTTCCACGACGAAACAGCTCAGCGCCCCTGCCCCAAAGATCGAGAAATACCGACGTTGATCCAAAAATGAAAATGTGATCCTGCCCACTCACTTGGTTCGTCACGTCCGAAAATCAAAAAACCATATGGCGATGGAAAACTCCTTAGCCTGATGAACGCAGGTTTCCTTTGAATCATCAGCTTAATGGAACTATGTCTTCTGGGGACCTTGGGAAACCAGTAAGCCTGCAATAGACCTGACGGACCGTTGCCCAATCCAGTAGCGCTCTCCTAGCGCGCTTCCCGGCAAGGTGGAATCACCTTGCCGAAAAGGAATCGCGCCAAATCAATATGTTGGAGCAAATCCTTGTCGGCGAAGTCATGCAACTTCGCCGGGATTTGCTCTAGTGTCAGCACGTGATCATCAGCAGCTTGGGCATTGGGCTCATGGCGTCACATTATCAGGCTGCCGGTGGAGGATTTCACCGAGGGCGAGCAGTTGCAAGTCTTGGCCCAGGTCGGATGCTAGTTGCACGCCCAAGGGCAGGCCCTCGGCATTCTGCGCCACGCATACCACGAGCGCCGGGCCGCCGGTGAGATTGAAGGTGCCCGCGAAAGGAGCAAGCCGCGTCATGCGGTCAACATGGAGTGTGACGTCGGTATGATCCATCGGAAACTGCCCGAGCTTCGGCGCAGCGCTTGCCAGCGCTGGCGTCAGCAGCACGTCGAAGCGCTGCCACATCGTGGCAAAACGGCGGGCGAAGTCGTGGCCCTTGCGCACCATGGA
>JAHFPK010000330.1 GCA_023266715.1 Hyphomicrobiales bacterium
AATGCCTGCGCCCTTAAGGGCTTCAATGACAGGGCGCATTACAGCCGGGTTGCCGCTTTCATAGGCGTGGGCCCTGCCCGCAAGGACGGCAATTTCTTTTCCACCCACTTTGCCAAGGACGAGTTCGCCAGCGTGGCCGGAAATTTTGGGAACAGGGAAATCTTCGAGCTCGCCGTAGGAGATGCGCAATGGATCTTTCACCGCATCGGCAAATGAGCCGAGGCTTGACCCCAGTATGATTGCGATCTTGGGTGCTCGGCCAGAAAAACGATCTCTCAACATACTCATGCTTGCTGCCTCAACTCCTGCGATCAATTCCCGTAGACGACTTTAGCTTGATGTTTGCCGCCAATGCACCCGTTATCTGTTCAAGAAAATCTCGACTGAAGCGACCAAGGACAACGGGATTTCCTTTGCGGACAAAAGAGCCTTTGACGGGATCAAAATTGAATTCGTCGAGGTGGACAAAAGCGGGGCGCGCCGGATCAAGGCCCGCCTGTCGTTTTTCAAATTCAGTGATTTCCATGAAATTACCGCCCTCAGTTTTTTGATCACTGACAGGCACAATGACAAGGAAGCGTTGGCCCGAGGGAGATGTGCTCTTGAAAGCCAGGCAACAGGTGCGTTCCTTGGAATCGGTAATTCCCTTATCGGCCTGGCGTTTCCAGAGATAGGGAAAGTAGAAGACATCCCCCTGCTTCAGCCCCTCATTTTTCATATTCGCCTTCGCCACGCGCAAAGGCTTCGAGCTGCGGGACCAGCCAATCGGCAATTTCAGGCGGGGTATTGTTAACGGAATAGACGCGCCTTGGGTTTAATAGCTGGAAAGCCTCAACACTCATCATCACATAGCGCGGTTTATTGTGCTGGGTGATGCTGATTGGTGCCTGGCTGGCAGCATGGGTTACATCGCCGATTTTGCGGGAGAGATCGCCAGTTGAGAAGGATTTCATGATTCGGGCTCCAAAAATACGTAAAATACGCTATTATTGCTAAGTACGCAATATATGTTTATTACAATAATATCGCTAAATACGTAATATACGTAAATTACGCGCCCAAATTCTCCGGACCAAAAGAGGAGGGCAATAATTCATTAAGCGTGAAAGTCTGTTTCACTTTGCCATCTTCGCCGCAGACATGAATCTTGACATCACCTGTGGCGAATTCCCTGATCTTCTGGCGGCAGCCGCCGCAAGGGGTACAGAGCAGATCGCCGCTGCCGATCACTGCCATCTCAGCAATACTGTGCCCGCCCGACATGATCATGGCGGCAATGGCGGAGGTTTCAGCACACCAGCCTTGCGGGTAAGCGGCGTTTTCAATGTTGCAGCCGCCATGAATTTTTCCATTCTCATCGCGCACGGCAGCACCCACCAAAAATTTTGAATAGGGGGCATAGGCCTAGAGGCGGGCTAACCTTGCCGCCGCGATCAGATCATCCATGTCATCTGTCCTTGGTATAGGGAATGCCGCTGGCTCTTGGCGGAATGGATTTACCGATGAAGCCCGCGAGCAGAATCACAGTCAATAGGTAGGGCAGCATGTTGATGAACTGCACGGGGATGGCTAGCCCAAAGACTTGCTTGCCCTGCAGGAAGGTGCCGCTTGCCTGGAGGAAGCCAAAGAGCAGGCAGGCACCCAGTGCGGGCCAGGCGCGCCAGTTGGCGAAAATGAGGGCGGCGAGCGCCATGAATCCTGTGCCCGCGGTGATGTCGCGCACGAAGCTCGAGGAGAGTGAGGTGGAGATGAAGGTGCCGGCGATGCCGCAGAGCACGCCGGCGATGATCACGGCGGAGTAACGCAACTGCGCCACGGAAATGCCCGCCGTATCGACGGCATGGGGATTCTCTCCCACGGCGCGCAGCCTGAGGCCGAAGCGGGTGCGCGCCAGGGCCCAGGCGGTGAGTGGCACAAGAATGAAAGCCACATAGGCGAGGATGGAGTGCATGAAGAAAATTTTCACAATGGTGCCTGCCACGGGAACATCGGCCAGCGAGGCTAGTCCCGGAATCTCGATCGGCAGAAAACGGCCTTCCGGCGGCAGGGCCGGGGTGCGCCCGCCCTCCTTGAACCACTCGTTGCCGAGCACGACGGCGAGGCCCGCAGCCAGCATGTTTATGGCAACGCCTGAGACCACCTGGTTTCCACGCTGATTGATCGCGGCATAGCCATGGACCAGCGCAAAGCAGACCGAGACGAGAATGGCAAGCAGGAGGCCGATCCAGGCGGAGCCGTATACCGCCGAGGCCGAGGCCGCGATGAAGGCTGAAATCAGCATCTTGCCCTCAAGGCCTATATCCACGATGCCGGAGCGCTCCGACCATAGCCCGGCCGTGCAGGCAAGAATGAGCGGCACGGTGTAGCGGATGGTTGAGGCGAGGATTTCGACATAGAGATCCATGGCCCGTCAATCCTCCGGCTTGAAGAAGAGAGCAGAGAGCCAGGGTCTGAAGGCATATTCGAGCGCTCCCATGAAGAGGATGACGAGACCCTGGATCACCACGATCATGTCGCGGTTGATTTCAGGCTTGGCGAAGGAAAGTTCCGTTCCGCCTTGATAGAGGAGTCCAAAGAGCATGGCTGAAAGAACTATCCCCAAGGGGTGGGAGCGGCCCATGAGAGCGACGGCAATGCCGACAAAGCCCGCGCCTTGCACGAAGCCAAGAACAAGCCGGTGCTGTGAGCCTAAGGTTTCGTTGACTGCCATTAACCCGGCGAGCGCGCCTGAGATTGCCATGGTGATGACGATGATGCGGTCCGGCTTGATGCCAGCGTAAACCGCTGCATCGGTATTGGCGCCAACGGCGCGGATTTCGTAACCCAGCTTGGTGCGCCAGAGCAAATACCAGATGACGACGGCCGCTGCGATGGCAAGGAACACCGTGAAGTTCAGTGGTGTCGACGGCAGGCGCATGCCGAAGAAATCACGCGCCACTTCGCGGAAGCTCATGATGTAGGCGCCGGTGACCTCGCGGCTTTCGACCGCCATCTTGCCCACGGGCCGGAACCAGTAGTTGATGAGATAGCCCATCAGGCTCAGGGCGATGTAATTGAACATGATGGTGGTGATGACGATGTGGCTGCCGCGCTTTACTTGAAGCACGCCGGGAATCCAGGCCCAGAAAGCGCCCACCGCCATGGAAGCGATAATGGCGAGAGGGATCACGATGGGCCAGGGCAGGAAGTCGAGGCCCAATCCCACGGCTGCCGCACCAGCACCCGCCATATAGGCCTGGCCCTCACCGCCGATATTAAAGAGGCCGGCATGGAAGGCGATTGCCACAGCAAGGCCGGTGAAGACGAAGTTGGTGGCA
>JAHFPK010000331.1 GCA_023266715.1 Hyphomicrobiales bacterium
AAGATGTTTCGTTTGATTGGCGGCAGCGCCGTTGGCATGTCTACCGTGCCGGAAACCATTCTGGCGCGGCGTTATGGCCTGCGGGTTGCGGCCCTCTCGGTGATCACCAATCTCGCGGCGGGGATCGAAGGGGCCTCACCCAGCCACGAGGAAACCAAGCGCGAAGGAGCAAAAGCAAGTGCGCGCATGAAGCAGTTGCTCACGCGCTTTTTCAAAGATTTGAATTGATGCTGCCCCAGGAACTCATCCGCAAGAAACGCGATGGGCAATCGCTCACCCGCGATGAAGTCAAAAATTTTATCGCAGGCCTGACCACAGGTGAGATCTCGGAAGGCCAGGTTGCAGCCTTTGCCATGGCCGTTTTCTTCCGTGGCATGGAACCGCAGGAAGCCGTGGGACTAACACTTGCCATGCGCGACTCCGGTACCGTCCTCAAGTGGGATTTGCCCGGCCCCGTGGTGGACAAGCATTCAACCGGCGGCATCGGCGATAATGTTTCCCTCATGCTCGCTCCCATGCTGGCCGCCTGCGGCTGCTACGTGCCGATGATTTCCGGCCGCGGCCTTGGCCATACTGGCGGCACGTTGGATAAGCTCGATTCCATTCCGGGCTACGTCACCCAGCCGGACCTCGCGTTGTTTCGTAAAACAGTGGCTGAAACGGGTGCGGCCATCATTGGCCAGACCGCCGATCTCGCCCCCGCCGACAAGCGCCTCTATGGCATCAGGGATGTGACGGCCACCGTGGAATCTGTGCCGCTCATCACCGCGTCCATTCTCTCAAAGAAACTCGCCGCCGGATTGCAGATGCTGGTGCTCGACGTGAAGACCGGCTCCGGCGCGTTCATGGCAAAGAAGAAAGATGCGGTTACCTTGGCCAAAAGCTTGGTGAAAGTTGCCAATGGTGCGGGCCTCAAAACCAGCGCTTTGATCACTGATATGGATGAGCCGCTGGCCTCCACAGCAGGCAATGCCGTTGAGATCAAAAATGCTGTCGACTATTTGACCGGAACACACCGCGATGCGCGGCTCCATGATGTAACTCTTGGCTTGGGCGCGGAACTTCTGGTCCTCGCGAAATTTGCGCCTGTCAAGACAGCCCGCGCCGTGCTGGAAAAAACCCTTTCATCCGGCCATGCCGCCGAGCGCTTTCAGAAAATGATATCAGCCCTCGGTGGCCCATCTGATTTTGTCGAGAATTGCGATAGGCATTTGCCGCGGGCTCCCATCATTAAACCTGTGTATGCTGCAAGAGCCGGAAAAATTGCGACAATTGATACACGAGGTCTTGGACTGGCCGTTATTGAACTCGGTGGCGGGAGACGCGTGGCCGCCGACAAGATCGATCACGCCGTGGGACTCACCGCACTTGCGGGAAAAGCCGCGAGTGTGGACAAGTCAAAACCTCTTGCTATGGTCCATGCCAGGGATGAGGCCAGTTTTGAACGTGCGCAGAAGCTGCTGCGTGCCGCCTATAGTCTGGGAAAACCAAGGCGCCCAACACCCGCCCTCATCGAACGCATTGGGCCGACGGGCAAATGAGGCGGGTCTTCCTCTTCATTCTCGACAGTTTCGGCATAGGTGGTGCGCCGGATGCAAAAAAATATGGCGATGAAGGCGCCAATACCTTTGTCCACATAGCCGAAAGAATGAAACTGAACGTTCCCAATCTGGCTTCGCTTGGGCTTGGCCTTGCGGCACAGGCCTGCACCGGAAAAAATCCCCTCGCAAGCTCGGAGATCAAAGGCCAATGGGGCTTTGCCACCGAAATCTCCCGCGGCAAGGACACCATCACCGGTCATTGGGAAATTTCCGGCGTGCCGGTTCCTTTCGACTGGGGTTATTTCCCCAACATAATTCCAACCTTCCCAAAATCGCTGACCGATGAATTGATAAGGCAGGCCAGGCTTCCCGGAATTCTGGCAAACAAGCACGCCTCTGGCACCGAGATCATCGCAGAACTTGGTGCGGAACATATGCGCACCGGCAAGCCAATTGTCTATACAAGCGCTGACAGTGTCATCCAGATTGCGGCTCACGAAGAAAGCTTTGGACTTGAGCGGCTCTATCAGGTTTGCCGCATTGCCCGAGAACTGACCTATGAGCTGAATATCGGCCGGGTCATTGCACGCCCGTTCATCGGCACCGACGCCGACAATTTCACCCGCACCGGTAACCGCAAGGATTATGCGGTGCTGCCGCCGTCGCCAACCCTTCTCGATTGCCTCACCAAGGCGGGCCGCGCCGTCGTCTCGGTCGGCAAGATCGGCGACATCTTTGCCCACTCCGGCACCGGCCGCGAGATCAAGGTTGCGGGCCACGAAGCGCTGATGCGTACTTCACTGGAGGCCATGGAGAAGTTGCCCGCTGGTGGCTTCATCATGACCAACTTCGTCGATTTCGATACCAATTTCGGGCACCGGCGCGATCCCTTTGGCTATGGCAAGGCACTGGAAGCCTATGATGCGATGCTGCCCCGCGTCTTCGAATCTGTGCGCGAAGGCGACCTCCTTGTGCTCACTGCCGACCACGGCAATGATCCCACCTGGAAGGGCACCGATCATACCCGTGAGTGCATACCGGTTCTCACCTATGCCAAAGGGATGAAGCCTGGCTCTATTGGTCGCCGCGCTACGTTCGCCGACATTGGCCAGACGATTGCAAGCCACCTCGCAATTCCGCCGATCAGTACGGGAACAAGCTGGCTACTCTGATCGCCGCAACACTGCCTGCAACACATCACGCACGCCAATGGCACCGGCAAACGTGCTGTCGTCATTGAACAGTGCTACTGGCGCCGTGTCGGCCCGGTGCATGGCGAGCATGACGGTTTTGAGCGAGGTGCCGGGTGTGGCCCAGAACACCGGATGGTCATCCTTGCCCAGGGTCTTCTCAGCCTCGGCGCAGGAAACCCAGGTGGCGACCTGGCCGCTTCTTTCCACTGCCGCAACCTTGTTGTTCTTGTCCAATTTGAAGCGCGTTGTTTTCCGGCGGTCAAGCCAGGTCCAGCCCTGTCCAGCCGATTCCAGCTCGCTCTTGCCACGCATTACATTCCAGGCGGTGAGTACGCTCAAGGGATTCACATTGGCGATGAACTCGCTGACATAATCATTGGCAGGCCGCAGCACGATGTCTTCCGGCCGCCCCGTTTGCACAATGCGTCCGCCTTCCATGATGGAAATGTGATTGCCGATTTTCAGCGCTTCCTCGAGATCGTGGCTCACGAATATAATGGTTTTTTTCAACGTCTTCTGCAATTGCAAAAGCTCATCCTGCAATTTGGTCCTGATCAGCGGATCGAGCGCCGAGAAGGGCT
>JAHFPK010000001.1 GCA_023266715.1 Hyphomicrobiales bacterium
GGTCAAGTTCCGGCATCATTGGCGCCTACAGTGAAATCATTCCGGCCCTATGGCGCCAGCGCAAGGAACCGGACTGGTACATCAAGCCCAAATTGCCAGAGGGTGTTGCACCTGTTACAGCTGCGATGGATTGAAGGAAAACCAATGAGCCAATGGATTGAAGTTTGTGCGACGGATGACATCGACGATGAAGATGTCATGCGTTTTGACCACCGGGGGCAAACCTTTGCCATCTATCATTCACCCGATAACAAGTTCTATGCTACGGACGGACTTTGCACCCATGAAAAAGTGCATCTCGCCGACGGGCTGGTGATGGACAACATCATTGAATGCCCCAAGCACAATGGCCGGTTTGACTATCGCAACGGTGTTGCAAAGGGAGCGCCGGTTTGCGTCAATCTCAAAACTTATCCGGTCAAGGTTGAAGCTGGAAAAGTCCTGATCAACACAGGCGCATAGAATGACCGAAGCCAGCATGGTCATTGTGGGCGGTGGCAAGGCAGGGGCGCGGGCTGCCGTCGCATTCCGGGAAAATGCGTGGAAGGGTCCGGTTACCCTCATCAGTGATGAGACGCTTGCTCCCTATGATCGACCGCCGCTTTCCAAGGCCGCCATCACGGATGACGCCGAACCGCAACCCACCTATTTGCTTGACGAGGGCATGATGGCCTCGCTTGAGGTCAATTTTTTGCGAGGGGCTGCGGCCACGGCAATATACCGGGAGGCAAAAACCCTAGCGCTCGCCGATGGCAAAAGGATTCCTTACGACCGCCTGCTTATTGCAACAGGGGCGGAGCCCCGGCAGTTGTTGCTTGCAGGTTCCGAACGGGCGCTTTTGCTGCGTGATATTGCCGATGCGGTAAGAATACGAAATGAATTCTCCGAAGGCAGAAACATTGCCATCATAGGTGGCGGATTTATCGGGCTCGAACTCGCGTCCAGCGCCGCCAAGCGCGGCTGCCGTGTCACGGTGATTGAGGCACAGCCGCGCATTCTCATGCGGGGTGTTCCGGCGGAAATTGCAACACGCATTGCGGCGCGCCATGCGGAGGCGGGCGTTACAATTCTGGTGGGTGCCAGCATTGCGCACATTGGCCCCGACAAGATCGTCCTTTCTGACGGCCGTGAAATTGCTGCCGATATCATCATCGCCGGTATTGGGGCCGCGCCGCGCTTCAAGCTGGCCGAGCAGTCGGGGCTTGCCATTGAAAATGGCATCGCGTGCAACACTTATCTTCAGACATCGGATCCGCATGTTTTCGCGATTGGCGATTGCTGTTCCTTTCCCCATCCCATTTTCGGCAATGAACGGTTGCGCCTTGAGGCCTGGCGAAATGCCAGCGATCAGGCCATTGTAGCCGTTGAAAACATGCTTGGCGGGCAGCGGCAGTATGAAGCCGTGCCCTGGTTTTGGTCCGACCAATACGAACTCAACCTGCAAATTGCCGGACTGCCGCACCTGGGCGCTTCCGTTGTCAAACGTGTTCCGAAGGATGATGCGTTGATCCTTTGCCATGTGAGTGCCGAGGGTCGGCTCATGGGGGCCAGCGGGATTGGGCAGGGCAATTCAATTGCCCGCGACGTTCGCCTGCTCGAAATGCTGATTGGAAAGAAGGCTACTCCCGATGCTGCGCAGCTTGCCGATCCGTCATTCCCATTAAAGTCCCTACTTAAGTCCTGAGGAAACCCATGATGACCAGCAAGAGACCCACCGCTGCCGATGTCCGCGCCATGAAGGGCAAATACCAGTACACCATGCTGCGGGTTGAAACCATGCAGGAGCTTGAAGCAGCAGAGCTTGCAGGCATCGACATGGTTTCGGTTCCTCCAGACCTAATGTGCGATCCGGAATTTCGTGATGCGGCGCCGGGCCTTTTTGCCGTTCCCGGGCTCAATTATTTTGACGTGGGGACCACAGATGATTTCATCCGCTGGTCTTTTCGCATGGTCAAGGCCAGTGCTGATGCGGTTTACTGCAGCGCCAGTTTGCAAACAGTACGCCGTTTGGCCGACGAAGCCATTCCGGTCATTGGTCATGTAGGACTGGTCCCCTCAAAACGCACATGGACAGGCGGCTTCAAGGCGGTTGGCAAGTCTGCCGAGAGCGCCATGCAGGTTTTCAACGCGGTAAAAGCGTATGAGAGTGCCGGTGCCTTTGGCGCAGAAATTGAAGTTGTGCCAAGTGACGTTGCAAGCGAAATTTCAAAGCGCACAATGCTGTTCATGGTTTCCATGGGCGCGGGGAAAGGTTGCGATGCCCAGTATCTTTTCGCCGAGGATGTGCTTGGCAGCAACACAGGTCATTACCCCAGGCATGCCAAGCGCTACCGCGATTTTACAGCGGAGTATGCCCGTTTGCAGAACGAACGCATTGCGGCCTTTGCAGAGTTTGCCGGGGATGTGAAAACCGGAGTGTATCCGGGGACGGCCCATCAAGTGGGCATCACGCGAGAAGAATTGCAAGCGTTCAAAAAATTGCTCTCGTCTTCAGGTGCATAACATAGCTAAAATTGTAGCAAATTCTTTCAGCCTGCATTTACCCTCACTGCGTGGGGGTAATTATTTTGAAAGACTGCCCTGCCATGTTCAGGCAATAAGCCACGAAGTTGCAACAGGCAGTGCCATGAGTGACCGCGAAAGCGACATAATAAATCGGCGTGAGAAGGGATTCCTTGAAGAAATCCGACGTTTGGCGCAGCCTTCATTGCCTCCAGCCGTGCAAAATTTTCTGTGGACTATGGGCGCCGCCGTGCCTCTCTCCGCGGTTTCGATCCTGATCTATGAACATGATCTCAAATTGCAGGAAATTCTGGGCTATCTTTCAATTGCAGCACTGGTTCTTACCCTTGGCGTTCTGCTTATTACAGCGGCCAGACGGCGAAGCACTGAGCGCCGCATCATGGCGCTTACAACAACCATAGCCGCCTTGCAGCAGGCGCGAGCCCAGGCGGAAACCTCAAACCGCGCCAAATCAAGATTTCTTGCAACGATGAGTCATGAAATTCGCACACCGATGAACGGTGTAATCGGCATGATCGGCCTGTTGCGTGAAACCGAACTGACGCTGGAACAGGAAAGCTATGCGAAGGCTGCCGATGCTTCCGGCAGAACCCTTATGTCGATCATCGATGAAATTCTTGATACCTCAAAAATTGAATCCGGCCGTCTTGATCTTGAGCGCAGTCCCTTTGATCTTTTAACTCTTGCCGAGGGTGTGATCGAGCTCCTGGCGCCACGCGCCCATGGGAAGGGGATTGAAATCTCGTGCCGCGTCACCAACAATGTTCCATCCATCATTACCGGAGATGAGCATCGGACCCGCCAAATTCTTTTCAACATTTGCGGCAATGCAATCAAGTTCACCGAGCATGGCGGCGTGGCGCTTGTCATTGATTATAATGGCGAGAGCAAATTGCTGACGCTCGAAATTTCCGATACCGGCATTGGCATGTCGCGGGATGAGATAGCCCATATTTTTGATGAGTATGTGCAGGCCAATAGCAATACGACACGCCGTTTTGGAGGAACGGGACTGGGCCTTTCAATCAGCCGGAAACTGGTTGAAGGAATGGGTGGAAGCATAATTGTTACAAGCAAGGCGGGGCGCGGTTCAAAATTCCTGATCACCCTTCCTTGCGCGGACGCCCAGCAATCCGCTCTCCAGGAGAAACCGCTCCTCCATCGAAACTGTGAGCTTGCGGCTCCTCCCGGACCCATTCGTCAACATCTAGAAGCCGTACTTCTAGACCTTGGAGCAACTGTAAAAATACTCTCAAGCTCTCAGGAGGTGCGGGCTGCGTTGGCTGACAACAGAAAAGACAATGCGGCAATCCTGATATGTGATTCGTCGTTTGCTTCTGAACTTCGAACCTGGGCCCAACACAAGAAAAGACTTGGCAGTTCCAAACAGGTTTGGGTGCTGATGCAAGCCGAACAGCGACGCGCCCTGCGGGAATTTTTGGTGCAGCCTTTTGCCGGATATCTGCTAAAGCCATTTCGAAAGATCACCGTGACACGACAGCTCACCTCGCGCGACACTCAGATGATCGGTGGTGCAGTCAAGGAGCTGCGCCGGCTTGTAAAGAACTCCAAACCGGAGAAACACCTCCACATCATATTGGCGGAAGACAATCCGGTGAATGCCCTGCTGGCCAAAACCATGCTTGAAAAGGCGGGGCATACGGTTCGCCATGTTACTTCCGGATTGCAGTTTCTTTCGCTGCTGGATGGCAAGAACAGGTTTGACCTGGCAATCATGGACGTCGAGATGCCAGAACTGGACGGACTGGAAACGACCAGGCGCGTCCGGGCCCGGGAACAAAAATCAGGTTCGGCATCACGCCTGCCAATTCTGGCACTCACCGCGAATGCGCGCCGGGAAAACTATCTTGAATGCATAGCCGCAGGCATGGATGGGCATCTTTCCAAACCGTTTGATCGCCAGGACATGGAGGAAGCAATTACAAAGATTTTGTATCTCAAACCTGCTGCCTGATCACTGTCACCAGATTTTCACAATGCTGTTGTTTAAGGCAATTTTTCTTCCTTTTGAAGGAACCCCTATTGGACCGCCTCTCACCTGCGCATGACAATCTGGGAACACGCAATGGCCTGCGTGTTCGCCTGGCGCGTACACCTGAAGAAATCGTCACGGCTCAAAGACTGCGTTACCGCGTTTTTTATGAAGAGCTTAAGGCTGAGCCGGATAGCGCTTCGTCCCAATCGCACCGGGATGCGGATCGTTTTGACGAGTTCTGCGATCACCTGATTGTTGTTCATAAAACACAAAGGGATATGAGCGGGCATTTCAATATCGATGGCGGCGAAATGGTGGGCACTTATCGCCTGTTGCGCCAGTCTGTTGCTGAACAGAATGGCGGGTTTTATACGCAGAGCGAATTCGACATCGCACCACTTCTCGCGGCAAAGCCCGAGTTGAAAATTTTGGAATTGGGAAGGTCCTGTGTCCTAAAGGAATACCGAACCAAGCCGGTGGTAGAACTCCTCTGGCAGGGCATCTGGAATTATGTGAGGCAGCACCGGTTGGACATCATGCTGGGTTGCGCCAGTTTTGAGGGAATTGACCAGAAGGTTCATGCTTCGACATTGAATTTTCTTGCGCGCAATTACGCTGCTCCATCGGAGTGGAGTGTCCGCGCATTGCCCGAACGCTATGTTGAAATGAAAACAGACGTCGAGAACGCTTCCGACACCAAAGCTGCGTTGAGGGCCTTGCCTCCCTTGATAAAGGGATATTTGCGCCTGGGTTGCTACATCGGGGAAGGGGCGGTGATTGACAGACAGTTCAATACCATCGATGTACTCATTATTCTGCCGGTTTCAAATATCAATCCGCGCTATTTCACGCATTTTGGCCAGCCGGACGAAGCCATTACCTATTGATATCGAAAGCGGCAATTGCTGCCAGGTTTACGATATCCGTAGCGGTCGCCGACATCGAAGCAATTTGCACCGGTTTTGCAAGTCCTGTCAGCAATGGCCCAACGACCGTGATGCCACCTAGCTGCTGAAGCATCTTGGTTGAAATCGAGGCCGAGTGGGCCGCTGGCATCACCAGGACATTGGCCGGGGCCGTCAACCGGCAAAATGGATAAAGCGCCATGGCCTCCCTTGACAGGGCAACGTCGGCAGACATCTCGCCATCATACTCAAAATCAACATTGCGCTTGTCCAAAACCGAAACAGCATTTCTGACATACTCGGCGCGTTCACCCCGGGGATAACCAAAGGTGGAATAGGACAGAAATGCCACACGTGGCTCATAGCCAAAGCGCCGGGCAACACCAGCCGCTTCCTGCGCGATATCAGCCAGTTCCTCAGCCGTCGGCAACTCATGAATTGAGGTATCGGCAATAAAAACCGTCCGCCCACGGACGAGTGCCATTGACACGCCAATGGGGCGATGGCCCGGACGGTTATCAATCGCACGGCGTACGTTATCGAGCGCCACGGAGAAATTACGCGTCAGGCCGGTGACGAGCGCATCGGCATCGCCGAGAGCCACCATGCAGGAAGCGAATACGTTTCGGTCCTGATTTACAAAACGCTGGCAATCCCTGAAGAGGAATCCATTGCGTTGCAAGCGTTCATAAAGGAAATTGGCATAATCGACATTTCTGTCGGTCAGGCGCGCATTAAGAATTTTAACGTCCTCGTGCAGCTCCAAACCACTCGCGACAAGGGTTTTTTCAACTTCTGTTTCACGGCCAATCAGAATGGCTGTGCCCAACCCCGCCGTGGCAAAGCTGTTGGCGGCACGGATCATCCGGTCCTCTTCGCCTTCGGCGAACACCACACGCTTGGGCTTGGATTTCACCTGGTCATAAACCGTCTGAAGGGTGCCGGCTATGGGATCAAGCCTAGCGGACAATTGTGCGGTGTATTCATCAATATCGGCAATATGCTTGCGCGCCACGCCTGAATCCATGGCTGCCTTGGCCACGGCGACCGGAATTCTGGAGATGAGCCGCGGGTCAAAGGGAACCGGTATCAGATATTGCGGGCCAAAGGTGAGACGCGAGCCATGATAGGCGGCGGCCACTTCATCGGGAACATCCTCGCGCGCCAGGCTTGCGAGAGCCTGGGCGGCTGCGATCTTCATTTCTTCATTGATCGTCCGCGCCCTCACATCAAGGGCACCCCTGAATATATAAGGGAAACCCAGAATATTATTGACCTGATTGGGATAGTCGGAGCGACCGGTTGCGATGATGGCATCGGACCTGATCTTAGCCACGTCTTCGGGGAGGATTTCCGGATCGGGATTTGCCATGGCAAAGATGATCGGATTTTTGGCCATGCCTTTAACCATCTCGGGGGTCAGGGCACCTGCAACCGACAGGCCAAAGAAAACATCGGCGCCTTCCATGGCATCGGCCAGGCTACGGGCCTTTGTGACCGTGGCATGGGCCGACTTCCACTGGTTCATGCCCGTGGTGCGGCCCCGGTAAACCACGCCCTTTGAATCCGCTAGAATAACATTCTCAGCGGGAACACCCATGGACTTAATCAACTCGATGCAGGCTATGGCCGCAGCACCTGCACCATTGCAGACAAGCTTGAAATTCTTCATATCCCGCTTAGTGATATGGAGCGCATTGATCAGGGCTGCGGTGGCAATGATGGCCGTTCCATGCTGATCATCATGGAATACGGGAATATCCATGAGTTCACGCAGGCGTTGCTCAATCATGAAGCATTCGGGGGCCTTGATGTCTTCCAGATTTATGCCGCCAAAAGAGGGGCCGAGGTAACGCACGGCGGCGATAAATTCATCGACATCCTTGGTATCAACTTCGAGATCAATGGAATCGACATCGGCAAAGCGCTTGAACAGTACGGCTTTGCCTTCCATAACCGGTTTTGCGGCAAGTGCGCCCAAGTCGCCAAGGCCCAGAATGGCCGTCCCATTGGTAACCACGGCAACAAGATTGCCCTTGGCCGTATAATCATAAGCGGCGTCAGGGTTTTCAGCGATGACGCGGACCGGCACGGCAACCCCCGGACTATAGGCCAGCGACAAATCACGCTGGGTTGCCATGGGTTTGGTCGGATTGATCTCAAGCTTGCCGGGCTTCCCGCGCCGATGAAATTCAAGGGCTTCTTCGTCAGTAATGGACGGCTTCCGACTGGGCCTTTTATCGCTACTCATTGACGCTCATTTCAAGAATTTCCCGTTGCGCGCCGAGACTAGAGGGAGCGCGGCTAATCCTCAAGTCTCTAATTTCCAGCAAATATAGAGGGTGACAGGCTTGCCCCAATATCTGTTATAAAACCGCCATGAATGAGATGGCGACAATGACAGGAGCAAACGGCGTGGTGGAACGCCCAACGCCGATGATGGTACAATACCTTGAAATCAAGGCGGCCCATCCTGGTTTTCTGCTGTTTTACCGCATGGGCGACTTCTACGAACTGTTCTTTGAGGATGCGGAGACGGCGTCGCGCGCCTTGGGCATTGCGCTCACAAAGCGCGGCAAACACCTGGGCGCAGATATTCCGATGTGCGGGGTGCCTGTCCACGCCGCCGACCAGTATTTGCAGAAACTCATCCGGCTTGAACACCGGGTAGCTGTTTGTGAGCAGATGGAAGATCCCCAAGAGGCAAAAAAGCGCGGCAGCAAATCAGTCGTTCGAAGAAATGTCATAAGGCTGGTTACGCCCGGCACCTTGACCGAAGATACGCTGCTTGAATCACGCACCAGCAATTATATTGCAGCGCTTGCCGGCACCAAGGGGACGCAGGAAATGGCCCTCTCCTGGGCCGATATTTCGTCAGGTGAATTTTCTGTCCAGTTGACCGATCACAAGCGGCTCGCCGCGGAGTTGGCAAGGCTGGAACCGCGCGAAATCATTTTTGGCGATAGTTTGGGAAGCGATGAACCTGTTGTGAAGATATTGCAGGAGACGGGTATTTCACTGAGTCCGCTTCCGTCATCGCGCTTTGACAGCACAACCGCGGAAAAGCGATTGAAGGATCATTTTGGTGTTTTAGCTTTTGAAGGTTTTGGAACCTTCTCGCGGGCAGAAATCGCAAGCCTTGGCGGTCTTCTGGACTACATTTTGCTCACCCAGGTGGGAAAAATCCCTCATCTTCGAAATCCCAAGAGGGAGGATGGGCAGTCGGGCCTTCAAGTTGATGCCGCAACGCGCGCAAACTTGGAGCTTACCCGCAAGCTGTCCGGCGAGAGGGAAGGAAGCCTTCTTTCCGTCATTGATTTGACAGTCACGGCAGCCGGGGCTCGCTTGCTAGCAGGCAGACTGCGACAACCCCTCAATCAGGTTTCGGCAATTGAAGCGCGCCTTGATGAAGTCAGTCACTTCGAAACAATGCCTGAGCTTAAGGACAATCTGAGACTCCAACTTAGAGCGATGCCGGACCTTGAACGCGCCCTGGGACGCCTGACACTTGGCCGCGGGAGTCCGCGCGACCTCGCGGCTATACGCGATGGGCTGAAATGCGCCGATGCGATTGGAGACTTGTTGAGCGTCAACGACCCTCTGAATCAGCTTCCAGAAAATCTCTCCACAGCCAAGGGTATTATCAAAAATCTGCCGTATCATCTGGTGCAACGACTTGGTGCGGGACTTTCCGACAATCTGCCGATGCTGGCACGCGATGGCAATTTCATCAGGCAGGGTTACAGCACGGAATTGGACAGCGCCCGCACCCTGCGAGATGACACACGGCAGGTCATTGCCGAATTACAGTCCCGTTATTCCGAAACTGTCGGGATCAAGAACCTGAAAATTCGTCACAACAACATGATTGGCTATTTCATTGAAGTGGCAACACAGAACGCACCCGTATTGAGCGATGAGAAATTCGAAGGCGAATTCATTCACCGTCAGACCATTGCGAATACAACCCGGTTTACAACCCTGGAGCTTTCACAGCTTGAACAGCGCATTGCATCGGCCGCCGAACGAGCCCTCGCCATTGAAATAGAAGCCTTCAATGTTTTTGTAGAAAATGTCCGGGATGAAAGAGAGGTTGTTTCAAGCATCGCCGCAGCCCTTGCGGCCCTTGATGTCGCTTCATCCTTGTGTGAATTGGCCCAGCGCAACCGCTATGTGCGCCCAATTGTCGATAACTCATTGAACTTCAAAATTGTCAGTGGCCGACACCCGGTGGTAGAGAGTGTTCTGCAAAAGGATGGTGAAAGCGCCTTCATTGCCAATGATTGCGACCTGTCAGTCCGGAATCACCGATTATGGCTGCTGACCGGCCCTAATATGGCTGGCAAATCAACGTTTTTACGGCAGAATGCACTCATTGCGATTCTGGCCCAGATGGGCTCCTATGTGCCGGCCAGAAGTGCCCATATCGGCATTGTTGACCGCCTGTTCAGCCGCGTCGGAGCGGCCGATGATCTGGCACGTGGACGCTCAACCTTCATGGTTGAAATGGTGGAAACCGCGGCAATCCTCAATCAGGCAACGGAAAACTCATTGGTTATTCTGGACGAGATTGGCCGGGGAACATCGACCTTTGATGGCCTTTCGATTGCCTGGGCCACGGTTGAGCATCTGCATGAAACCAACCGCTGCCGTGCCCTATTTGCCACGCATTATCATGAGTTGACGACCCTTGCGGCAAGGCTTGACGGCCTTCACAACGCCACCGTCAAGGTGCGCGAATGGAAGGGCGACGTGATATTTCTGCATGAAGTGGCAAGCGGAGTGGCAGACCGATCCTATGGCATTCAAGTTGCTAAATTGGCGGGTTTGCCGCATGTCGTGACGGAGCGCGCAGCGACAATCCTGTCGCAGCTGGAAAAAAGTGAACAGGCGTTCAAACGCAAAACTCTCGTCGATGATTTGCCGCTGTTTTCTTCCCTGCAGGCATCGGCCAATAATTCATCGCAGGCCAAAACAGATGAAATCCGCGACATGTTGACAAATGTCAGACCCGATGAGCTGACGCCACGCGATGCGCTCACATTCCTTTACGCCCTGAAGGCAAAATTGAAAGACGCGCCATGAAATTCAAATCAGTTCAACATCCCGAGCGGTTGCTTGACATCACGGCGCTGCGTAACAAACTCAACGAGCTTGTCCCTGCGTCAAGCTCCGACTTAACAAAAGTGCGCCCCGCAATTGTTGAAGTGCTCAAAACATTTTTGAAATCGGCAAGAACGGAAGCAGAAAAACGGCTTCTGGAGGACGGCAAAGGCACGCAATGCGCAAAAAACCTTGCTTATGTCCAGGATGAAATCATCCGCACCCTCTATGAATTTGCCAATGAGAAAATTTATCCGAAGGCAACCGTCAAGGACTCGCAGGAGGTCGCCATTATAGCGGTTGGCGGCTATGGCCGCGGCACGCTGGCGCCGGGATCCGACATTGACCTCCTTTTTCTGCTGCCGGGAAAACAGGAGGCAGCGAGCGGGCGATTGGTTGAGTTTATTCTTTACACGCTCTGGGACATGCGCCTGAAAGTTGGCCACGCAACCCGCAGCACGGAAGAATGCATTCGGCTGGCCAAGACTGACAACACTATCCTGACCTCCATTCTTGAGGCCCGATTCATTTGCGGCAATGAAACACTCAGCAAACACATGCAATTACTTTTCCGCCGCGACATTGTGCAAACCGGCGCCCGCAAATTTGTGGCCGACAAACTCATTGAACGCGACATACGCTTGGCCAAGAGCGGTGAAAGCCGCTATCTGGTTGAGCCTGACTTGAAAGATGGCAAGGGGGGACTGCGCGATCTCCATACTCTGTTTTGGATCGCAAAATTTCTTTATAATACCAATTCCCCGGAAGAACTTGCCGATAAGGGCGCGTTTACCCACGAAGAGCTGGCGCGATTTCAAAAATGCGAGGACTTTCTCTGGGCGGTCCGCTGCCATCTCCATTTCCTTGCAGGCCGTGGCGAAGACCGCTTGAGTTTTGACCGGCAGTCCGAGCTTGCAGGCCGCCTAGGCTATCAATCCCATGCGGGCCTGAAAAATGTCGAACGCTTTATGAAGCACTATTTCCTGATCGCAAAAGAAGTGGGAGACCTCACACGCATTTTTTGTGCAAGCCTGGAAGCCCGGCAGGTGAAGGATATTCCGGCTTTGAGTCGCTTCATGGGGCGGTTCCGGCCGAGGTCACCTGTCAAGGTTCCAGAAAACAAGAGCTTCCGGTTTGAAAGCGGCCGTCTGGCCTTGGTCAAATCAACGGTATTCCGTGATGATCCCGTAAATCTTCTTCGCTTGTTTTCGGCGGCCAGCACCTACGGCGCCGAAATCCATCCCGATGCCCTCAAGAAAGTCCGGCAGTCACTGTCCCTGATCGACAGGGGGCTTTGCTATGACCCCGAAGCAAATGCCCTGTTTCTTGACATGCTGGTCAACAGTGACTCATCGGAAACACTCCTGCGGATGATGAATGAGGCAGGAGTTTTGGGCCGTTTCATTCCAGAATTCGGCAAGGTCGTGGCGATGACGCAATTCAACATGTATCACCACTATACGGTGGACGAACACCTCATCCGAGCGGTCGGCATTCTGGCAGCCATTGAGAAGGGACGGTTGTCAGAAGATCATCCGCTTGCGGCAGAAATTTTTCCAACGCTCAAGAGCCGCCGTTCCCTCTATGTGGCTGCCCTTTTGCACGATATTGCGAAGGGCCGCACGGAAGACCACTCTATTGCTGGCGAACGCATTGCGCGCGCATTGGGCCCTCGCTTTGGCCTTACGCCGGCAGAAACCGAAACAACAGCCTGGCTTATCCGCCACCATCTCCTGATGAGCGAAACGGCCCAGATGCGCGATCTCAACGATTTCAAAACCATTCTGGATTTCACCGCGATTGTCCAAAGCCCGGAAAGGCTGAAACTGCTGCTGATCCTGACCGTCGTAGATATTCGCGCTGTCGGGCCCGGCGTCTGGAACGGCTGGAAAGGCCAGCTCCTGCGTACGCTCTATTCGGAAGCGGAACCGGTGCTCACTGGAGGGCATACGGGAAGTTCGCGCGAGGTCCGGGTGAAAGAGTCTCAACAAAGTTTTGTTTCGCATTTTCCGCAATGGTCGGAAAGCCAGAGCAAGACCGCCACATCGCGCCACTATGATGCCTATTGGCTCAATGTTGAGCTCAAAAAGCAAATCGCCCACCAGGCGCTGATGGAAAGATCATCTCCCCGGAATATCGTTACGGAAGTTCATACGGATGCCTTCACGGCCATCACCGAACTGACCATCTATGCGCCGGATCATCCCAGATTATTGGCGCTCATCACGGGGGCCTGCGCTGCCGCGAGCGCCAACATCATGGGAGCCCAGATCTTCACCACCACTGATGGCATGGCGCTGGATACAATTCTCATCCAGCGGGAGTTTTCCAGCGAAGACGACGAACGGCGCAGGGCGGAGCGGGTTACCGAAATCATTCGCATGGCCTTGCAGGGAAAATTGCGCTTGAAGGATGCGGTAGCGAACGCCACTCACCAGCGGCCGCGCCTCAAGGCTTTTTCGGTTGAGCCACGGGTCATCATCGACAATCAATCGTCAAACCGGTTCACTGTGATTGAAATCAATGGCCTTGACCGCATTGGCCTTCTCTACAATTTGACTGACGCGCTGTTTCACCTGAGCCTGAATATTGCCTCCGCCCACATCACCACATTTGGCGAAAAGGCCATTGACGTTTTTTATGTCACCGACCTCACCAGCGGGAAAATTCTCAATCCAGCCCGCCATGCTCAAATTGAACGGGAACTGATGAAGTCATTGGTCCCTGCAGCGGAAAAGCTTGCAAATATGGCATGAATCAGTGGAAGGAGAAAGTTGACCTTGGGTGTTAAGACATGTCGCTCCTAAAATCGGCAGCAACGGTGGGCGGGTTTACGTTGATAAGCCGGCTGCTTGGTTTTCTGCGCGACCAGCTTATCGCCTTTACGCTCGGGACAGGATTTGTGGCTGAAGCCTTCTTTGTGGCGCAAAGATTCCCCAACCTGTTTCGTGCGCTTTTTGCCGAAGGTGCATTCAATTCGGCCTTTGTGCCGCAATTTGCAAGACGCATCGAGGGCGACGGACCCAGTGCCGCACATAAATTTGCAACTGACATTTTCTCTGCCTTGTTGGCCTGGCTTTTGGTGTTCACCGCCCTTGCGATGATTGCCATGCCTTGGGTGATCTATGTCATTGCGCCGGGGTTTTCGCAGGACGCACAGAAGCTGCAACTAACCATTGATCTCACGCGGATATGTTTTCCCTATCTGCTTTTCATGTCACTCACGGCTTTGCAGTCCGGCGTCTTAAACAGCCTCAACCGTTTCACCGCCGCGGCTGCCGCTCCCATTCTTCTCAATCTTGTCATGATCCTCTCGAATGGGATTGCGTGGTTTTTCAACACCGGTAACAGCGCTGCGACGGGCTATATTTTCGCCTGGGGTGTTTCACTCGCTGGCGTTGCGCAATTCCTGCTTCTGGCAGTCGCCTGCAGGCGTGCCGGGATGCCGTTATTTCCGAAATGGCCCAAGTTTTCGGCTGACGTAAAACGGGTTCTGGCGCTTTCAATTCCTGGGATTATTTCAGGCGGAATCATGCAAATCAATCTGCTCATAGCCACTGTCATTGCAACAGGCATAGACCGAGCCGTAGCCTATTTGTATTACGCTGACCGCCTCTACCAATTGCCTCTCGGCGTCATTGGCGTGGCCATCGGCGTTGTGCTGTTGCCCGACCTGGCGCGCAAACTTCGAGCCGGCGACAACCAGGCAGCCTTGAACAGTCAAAATCGGGCGCTTGAGCTTTCGCTCTTTCTCACCGTTCCAGCGGCAATTGCTTTGATGGCGATCCCCGCTCCCATTCTGCATACGGTTTTTGAGCATGGGGCATTCAGTGCTGCCGATACACTTTCAGTGGCGCCTGCTGTGCTGGCCTTTGCGGCGGGCCTGCCCGCCTTTGCCATGACCAAGGTTTTCCAGCCCGGCTTCTACGCCCGTGAAGATACCAAGACACCGATGCGTTTTGCCATTATATCTGTCGTAATCAACATCGTTTTGAGTCTTCTCCTGTCCCATTGGTTTGCTCATGTGGGGATTGCGGCGGCAACTTCTATTGCTGCATGGGCGAATGCGGTCATGCTTGCGGTGGCGCTAACAACACGTGGGCACTATGAACTGGATGACCGAATGAAAAAAAGACTGCCCCGCATTCTATTTTCCGGCGTTGTGATGGGGGTATTACTGCTTCTTGGCCTCTGGCTCTTGCGGGAAAATTTCACTGCAACCGCCAGCTTCCTCAGTGCTCTCTGGGGATTGGTTGTTCTCGTGGCTGGTGGCATTGCCGGTTACTTTGCCCTGGCCCATTTTTCCGGTGCCATGAGCCTTGCCGAAATGAGAGCCGCCACGAAACGCTAACTCTTTTCAAGCCACATAATTGCGGGCATAAGGCGGCCCTGTTCATTCCATAGGATTTCCCTGATGACCACTTTCACACCACGGGTTTTTTCCGGCATGCAGCCCACGGGAAATTTGCACCTCGGCAATTATTTGGGTGCCATGCTGAACTGGATCAAATTGCAGGAAACCCATGATTGCATTTACTGCGTGGTCGACATGCATGCGATCACCCTATGGCAAGAGCCGAAGGAACTGCACAAGGCCATTCTTGAAGTGACTGCCGCCTATCTCGCCTGTGGGCTGGACCCAAAACGCTCCATCATTTTCAACCAGAGCCAGGTGCAGGAGCATGCGGAACTGGCCTGGATATTCAATTGCGTGGCCCGTATGGGCTGGCTCAACCGGATGACCCAGTTCAAGGAAAAAGCCGGCAAGGACAAGGAGCAGGCCTCCGTCGGCCTCTATGTTTATCCCGATCTCATGGCGGCCGATATTCTGGCCTACAAGGCAACCCACGTGCCGGTTGGCGAAGACCAGAAGCAGCATCTGGAACTGGCGCGCGACATTGCAGGGAAATTCAACCTGGATTTCGGCGATGCCATTCGTGAGGCTGGTTACAACGGCAATTTCTTCCCGCAGCCGGAACCCTTCATCATCGGGCCTGCTACCCGGGTGATGTCGCTCCGCGATGGAACCAAGAAAATGTCGAAATCCGATCCCTCCGATCTTTCCCGGCTTAATCTCACCGATGACGCCGATACCATTGCAAGGAAGATACGAAAGGCAAAGACTGATACGGATGCCCTGCCTTCCGAAACTGCAGGTCTGAAAGGCCGCCCAGAAGCAGAGAATTTGACCGGCATCTATGCCGCCCTTTCGGGCCAGTCGGCCGATCAGGTTCTGGCGCAATTTGGGGGCGGGCAATTTTCCCGCCTGAAAGATGCCCTGGCCGATCTTGCGGTGGCCAAGCTTGGTCCCATTGGCCGGGAAACCAAGCGGCTGCAGGCGGATTCTGCCTTTGTTGAGGGTATTTTGGCCGATGGCTCAGCCAGGGCCCGGGTCATTGCCGCGCCAATTGTGCGGGAGGTGCGTAAAATTGTCGGTTTTGTCGTTTCTTGAGGTGAAGCAACAGTTTGAAATGATTCCAGACTAGCCTATATATAGGTCCAGAGGATCAGCCATGTTTATTCAGACCGAGGCCACGCCAAACCCTGCCACCCTGAAGTTCATTCCGGGAAAGCCCGTGCTGCCCGGCTCCACGCGCGAATACCGCGCGGCGGATGAGGCCGAGGAATGCAGTTTGGCCCAACAGCTGTTCACGGTTTCCGGAGTTTCAGGCGTATTCCTAGGACAGGACTTCATCACGGTGAGCAAGAGCGAGGGCGAGTGGCAACACTTGAAACCCGCCATTCTTGGCCACATCATGGACCATTATCTGTCAAACGCGCCCATGCTGGCGGGCGAGAGGCCCGTGACAATCTCCGAAAGCGGAGAATTTTTCGAAGAATCTGACAAGGCCATTGTGGGAACCATCAAAGAATTGCTGGAAACCCGTGTCCGGCCAGCGGTAGCGCAGGATGGTGGAGACATTACTTTTCATGGTTTCAAAGAGGGTGTTGTCTATCTCAACATGAAGGGTTCTTGCTCCGGCTGCCCAAGTTCGACGGCTACGCTCAAGCACGGCATTGAGAACCTATTGCGGCACTTCGTTCCGGAAGTTACGGAAGTCCGGCCGGTTTAAGCCTATTTGTTTTTGAAATCAGGTTTCCGCTTTTCAACAAAAGCGGCCATGCCTTCCTTTTGGTCATCCAAGGCGAACATTGAATGAATGAGGCGGCGCTCAAAACGCAAACCCTCGGCAAGGCTCGTTTCAAAAGCACGGTTGACCGCCTCTTTCGCCATCATGACCACGGGCTGGGAGAACGCGGCGATTTTTGCAGCGGCATTTACGGCCACATCCAAAAGTTTCTCTGCCGGAACGATGCGTGACACCAGTCCGCAGCGCTCCGCCTCGGCTGCTTCCATCAAGCGGCCGGTGAGAACCATGTCCATGGTCTTGGCCTTGCCGATATAGCGCGCAAGCCTCTGCGTGCCGCCAGCACCGGGAATGACGCCCAGAGTAATTTCCGGTTGACCGAATTTCGCTGTATCGGCTGCAATAATGAAATCGCACATCATGGCGAGTTCGCACCCGCCGCCCAGACAATAACCCGAAACGGCGGCAATCATGGGTTTGCGAAATTCTGCAATCCTATCCCACGTGCCAAGAAAATCGCCGAGATAAACATCGGTAAAACTCTTGTCCTTCATCTCGCGGATATCGGCACCGGCGGCAAAGGCCTTTTCGCTGCCTGCAAGAATCACGCAACCAATGGCGGGGTTTTCCTGAAAATCGGTGAGAGCGGAATTGAGTTCGTCGATCAACTGCGAGTTCAAGGCATTCAAGGCCTTGGGGCGGTTGAGCGTGATGATCCCTACCACACCCCTCGTTTCACTGATGATATTTTCATAGGCCATTGGAATTTCCTATTTCTGGCAGGATGGACAGTAGAATGTCGACCGGCCTGACTGCACTATACGACGGATGGTACCACGGCAACCGGGAGTTTGGCATTTTTCCCCCTCGCGGCCGTAGACTGAAAAACGCTGCTGAAAGGCACCCTCGCGGCCGTCGGTGGCGGAAAAGTCCCGCAAAGTGGACCCGCCTGCCAATATGGCTTCATTCAAGACATCGCGGACATGACGCACAAGTTCATTGAGACGGGCATCGTAGGTAGTCTTGCGAACCAGCGTTCCAGCTTTACGCTTGGGCGAAAGGCCGCTGCGGTACAAAACTTCACTGACATAAATGTTTCCGAGACCGGCAATAATGTTTTGATCGAGGAGGGCAGCTTTTAGCGGGGCTGATTTTTTCCTGAACGCATCGGCGAGATACTGGCCGTTGAATTCGTTGCCAAGGGGCTCCACGCCGATATCCTTCAGAAGCTTGTGACTTACCAATTCATTTTCATGCAGAAGGTCCATGACACCGAAGCGACGGTGATCGGTGTAAACAATCCGCACTCCATTATCGAGGGTGAATACCACATGGTCATGGGGGCCTGAGCCAGCGTCAGCCGCACCTCGTTCAAAATAGAACTCTCCCAGATTGTGAGGCCGTTGGTGGCCGCCCAGAACTGTAAAGCGTCCGGTCATGCCGAGGTGCACCAGAAGGCACTTGCCATCATCAAGGTTAACCAGAATATACTTGGCCCGGCGGCGCAGACCTAAAACTTGTCTGCCCTTTAATCTCGCCGCAAACTTGGGGGGAAAGGGAAAGCGAAGACTGGAGCGGCGAAGCTCTACTCCAACAATGGAGCGCCCGACGAGGACAGGAATTAACCCTCGCATGACAGTCTCAACTTCGGGAAGCTCCGGCATTGCCATTAAGTAATAATGCGTATGCTGCTTCACTGGCAATAGAACTCCTGAATCCTTTGGTTTATGATAGGCCCATGGTTGAACCAGTTGAAAATGATGTGGCCTTTGGCTTTCGCCGGGTGGCTGAAAACGAGAAACAGGGCCTGGTAAATGAGGTTTTTTCCAAGGCCGCCGAGCGCTATGACCAGATGAATGATCTGATGTCCGGCGGGCTGCACCGTTTCTGGAAAGACGATCTGGTCACCATGCTGAACCCGCCGCGAAAATCGACCCCGTTTAAGGTGCTCGATGTGGCCGGCGGCACGGGTGACATTGCCTTTCGCATTGCCCGTACCGGTGGCACCGGGACGCATGTGACGGTTGCCGATATTTCTCCAGAGATGGTAGGCGAGGGCAAAAAAAGGGCGGAGCGCGAAGGCCTGCTCGGGCGCTGCGACTTCACCGTGGGCAATGCGGAAAACCTGGCCTTTCCTGACAAGAGTTTTGATGCCTATACCATCGCTTTCGGCATCCGCAATGTCACGCATATTGACCGCGCCCTTTCGGAAGCGCATCGCGTGCTGAAATCGGGGGGACGTTTTCTCTGCCTGGAATTTTCCCACGTCGATGTGGACATGCTTCAAAAAGCCTATGACGCGTTCTCATTCACGGTCATTCCTGCCGTAGGCAAGGTTGTCACCGGAGATGGCCAGCCCTACCGCTATCTCGTCGAAAGCATCCGTACTTTTCCAAAACAGGAGGAGTTCAAGGCGATGATCGATGCGTCAGGCTTCGCCCGCACGAATTACCGCAATCTCTCGGGTGGCATTGTTGCCATTCATTCGGGTTGGCGAATCTGATGATTTCAACTGTGAAGAAAATCTGGCGACTTGCGAGAGCCGGACGAACCCTGGCGCGCTATGATTTTTTCCTGCAGTCTGAACAAATTTCAGATTTGCCATGGTTTGCCAGCACGGCTCTTCGAATTGCCAAATTTGGCGCCGCGGCACCTGCCGTTGATTCCGGCAGCCGCGTTACCTCAGCGCTCTCGTCGCTTGGACCGAGTTACATCAAGCTGGGGCAATTTCTGTCCACCCGTCCCGACATGATCGGGGCGAAGAACGCATTTGAGCTGAAAGCCTTGCAGGATCGGCTGCCGCCCTTCAGCATGGCAGAAGCACGCGACGCAATTCGTCTCAATCTTGGCCAGAATGTTGAAGAGCTCTTCACGGAATTTGGTGAGCCGGTTGCTGCGGCTTCGATTGCGCAGGTTCACAAGGCAACAACAAAAAATGGGACACAGGTTGCAGTCAAGATACTGCGGCCCGGCGTGGAGCGGCGCTTTGCCGATGATCTCTCAAGTTTCTATTTCGCGGCGCGGATGATGGAGCGGTTGTCAAGCGAGGCGCGACGCTTACGCCCGGTGGCAGCGGTTGAGATGCTCGAGCATTCGATGAAGCTCGAACTTGACCTGCGCATGGAGGCGTCTGCTATTTCAGAGATGTCGATCACGACAGGCGATGACCAGAATTTTCGCCT
Organism: Hyphomicrobiales bacterium; assembly: GCA_023266715.1. GTDB lineage: Bacteria > Pseudomonadota > Alphaproteobacteria > Rhizobiales > Aestuariivirgaceae > Aestuariivirga. The sequence continues at coordinate 19,799 of JAHFPK010000001.1, forward strand.
GCCGCATGTCAACTGGCCGCTCACTGCCCGCCAGGTTCTGACAACCGAATGGATTGAGGGCATTCCGATTTCAGATATTGCGGCGTTGAAAGCGAAAGGATTTGATCTCAAAGCGCTCGGCGACAACATCATCCAGAGTTTTCTGCGCCATGCCATTCGTGATGGCTTCTTTCATGCGGACATGCATCAGGGAAATCTTTTCGTGGATGCAAACGGCCATCTTGTAGTGGTCGACTTTGGCATCATGGGCAGGCTGAGCGAGGGAGACCGCCTCTTCCTTGCCGAAATCCTTTTTGGCTTCATCACGCGGGATTACATGCGGGTTTCCCAGGTTCATTTTGATGCGGGCTATGTTCCGCGTGACCAGGATGCGGCCGATTTCGCCCAAGCGCTGCGCGCCATCGGTGAACCCATCATGGGCCTTGCCGCCCATGAAATATCAATGGCACGGCTCTTGACCCAGCTTTTTGAGGTGACCGGGCAATTCAACATGGTCACTCAGCCGCAACTTTTATTGCTGCAGAAGACCATGGTTGTGGTCGAAGGCGTTGCCCGCACCCTTAATCCGGAGCTCAACATGTGGGTCACGGCCGAACCCGTGGTGCGGAGCTGGATTGAGCGGAAGCTGGGGCCAATCGGCAAACTGGAAGGTGCCGCGCAAAGTGCGGCTTCCCTTGGCCGCCTGGCTTCCATGCTGCCTGACGTCGTGACTGAAATCGTGCAGTCCGGCAGCATCAAGCTCGACAGCGACACGACAAACCGCATCGCCATCGCCCACCACCATGCCAACCGCTTTCAGCGCTATGCGCTGATGGCAGGGGCGGCTGCGCTGGTGGTTATCGCCCTCAAACTCGTCCTTTAAGAAAGAGCTATTAATCGCTACATTAATGCCATGACCACAGTCTCCGGAAAAACCATACTTCTCATCATTGGCGGCGGAATTGCCGCCTATAAATCCCTTGAATTGATCCGGCTGCTCACGGGCAAGGGCGTGGGCATTCGCACCATCATGACGAAGGCCGCGGAAGAATTTGTAACCCCTTTGTCGGTTGCCAGTCTCACCGGACAAAAGGTTCACACGGCGCTGTTCAGTCTCACCGATGAAATTGAAATGGGCCATATTGAGCTGTCGCGCGCGGCAGACTTGCTGGTCGTGGCACCTGCCACGGCAGACCTCATGGCCAAGATGGCCCATGGCCATGCGAGTGATCTGGCCTCAACAACGCTTCTCGCCACGGACAAGCCCGTGCTGATCGCACCGGCAATGAATGTGCGGATGTGGCACCACGCGGCAACCCAGCGCAATCTGCAGCAATTGAAACGCGATGGCGTTCTCCTGGTTGGCCCCAATGAGGGGGATATGGCCTGCAGTGAATATGGGCTGGGGCGCATGGCGGAGCCTGCAGAAATCGTTGCTGCGATTGAAGCGGCGCTGGTTCCCAAGCCACAACCTCTTAAGGGCAAGAAAGTTCTGATCACCGCTGGGCCAACGCGTGAAGCCATTGACCCCGTGCGTTACATTTCAAACTATTCTTCCGGCAAGCAGGGCTATGCCATTGCTGCCGCCGCAGTCGCTCTTGGGGCCGAGACGGTTTTGGTTTCGGGGCCTGTGGACCTTCCAATTCCTCCCGGCGTGCAGATGATCCCCGTGACAAGTGCTGTTGAAATGTTGGCTGCAAGCGAACGGGAGCTTCCCTCTGACATTGCCATCTTCACTGCGGCCGTTGCCGACTGGCGCGTGGCGAAGGAGAAAGATCAAAAGATCAAGAAGGACAAGAACGGCATACCAACACTGCAGTTCGAAGAAAATCCCGACATCCTGCAAACCATCGCCAAGCGCGCGTCGAAGCGCCCGAAAGTGGTTGTCGGCTTTGCCGCCGAGACTGAAAATCTTTTAGACAATGCCCGTGACAAACTGAAGAAGAAGGGCTGTGACCTGATCGTTGCCAATGATGTGAGCAAGGAACGCGGGGTTTTTGGCGGAGAGCAAAACACCGTGCAGCTTGTCTCCGCATCCGGCGTTGAAAGCTGGGGGCTTATGTCAAAGCAGGATGTTGCGCAGCGCTTGATGAAACAACTCGCTGGGCAATTATCAACAGGCAAGGCATGACACCTGTGAAGATCATGCGGCTGGCCAATGGTGAAAACCTTCCGTTGCCGACCTATGAAACTCCGGGTGCTGCAGGCATGGATCTTCGTGCTGCGGAAGATACGGTTCTGAAACCTGGAGCGCGCTTTCTGATGCCAACGGGATTTGCCATTGCCCTTCCTGATCATTACGAGTTGCAGGTGCGCCCGCGTTCCGGCCTTGCCGTCAAGCATGGGGTTACGGTTTTGAATGCACCGGGCACGATCGACAGTGATTACCGCGGTGAAATCAAAGTGCCGCTGATCAATCATGGCACGGCTGACTTTGTCATCAAGAGAGGCGACCGCATCGCCCAAATGGTTGTCGCCGCTGTTGCCCGCGCAACTCTGCGGGAAGTTTCGGGTCTCGATGATACGGCGCGCGGTGACAATGGTTTTGGATCGTCGGGGGTCAGCTGATGGCACTGTCACCAGATGAGCTTGAACGCTACGCCCGCCACATCGTGGTGCCCGAGGTCGGAGGGCCAGGGCAAGCCAAGCTCATCAATGCAAGTGTTCTTGTGATTGGTGCTGGGGGCCTTGGTGCACCGACACTGCTCTATCTTGCAGCGGCGGGTGTTGGCACCATTGGCATTTGCGATAACGACAAGGTCAGCCTTTCAAACCTCCAGCGGCAGGTTGTCCATACAACTGCACGGGTGGGTGAATACAAAACAAAAAGCGCGCGCGCGACCTTGGAGGCCTTAAACCCTCATCCCAAAATTATTGAACATTGTCTGCGTCTCGATTCTTCCAACGCACTCGATATCATTCAGGGCTACGATATTGTCGTCGATGGCTGCGATAATTTCCCAACCCGGTTTCTGGTCAGCGACGCCTGTTATTTTGCGAGGAAACCACTGGTCTCTGCCGCCGTTGGGCAATTCGACGGACAGATTTCAACATTCAAGCCTTACGAAAACGCGCCCTCGGGCGAGCCGTGGCCAAGCTACCGCTGCTTCATTGGCGATCTTCCCGCGCGGGGGCTTTTTCCGGCCTGTGAAGAAGTGGGCATTCTGGGAGCTCTGCCCGGTATCGTCGGTTCCATGCAGGCCATGGAAGTGATCAAGGAAATCCTGGGGATTGGGGAAAGCCTGGCGGGCCGCCTCGTGATGTATGACGCCCTGGCGACACGGTTCTATGAAACCAAACTGTCGTGGAACCCGGCCAATCCCCTGAATGGCAGCAAGGCCTCGATCACATCACTCGAATCCCAAAACTATATTTGAGAATATAAAGAAATCTTTATGTCCTTATTGCCAGTCCGCGTGACGCCTGCTATAGGCACGGCTTCAATCGCAAATTTCCTGTTTTGGAGCTCTCCCATGGCCGCTTTCACTGACTACCACGTTGCCGACATTAAGCTTGCCGATTGGGGGCGCAAGGAACTCGACATGGCCGAAGTTGAAATGCCGGGCCTGATGTCCACCCGGGCCGAGTATGCCAAGTCCCAGCCCTTGAAGGGTGCGCGCATTTCCGGCTCACTCCACATGACGGTGCAGACCGCGGTTTTGATCGAAACATTGAAAGCGCTGGGTGCCGATATCCGCTGGGCCTCCTGCAACATATATTCAACCCAGGACCATGCGGCCGCCGCCATTGCCGCCGCAGGCATTCCGGTTTTTGCCTTCAAGGGCGAGACCTTGAAAGAATACTGGCAATACACTGCAAAAATATTCGACTGGGCTGATGGCCAGACGACCAACATGATCCTTGATGATGGCGGCGATGCCACGCTTTACATTTTGCTGGGGGCAAAAGCTGAAACCGACCCGAAACTCATCGCGTATCCAAAGAGCGAAGAAGAAGAATGCCTCTATGCCGAGATTGCCAAGCGCCTGAAGGCCAGCCCCGGCTGGTTCAGCAAAGCGCGTGCTTCGATCATTGGCGTATCAGAGGAAACAACGACAGGAGTCCACCGCCTCTACGAATTGCAAAAGAAGGGCGAACTTCCCTTCCCCGCCATCAACGTGAACGACAGCGTCACCAAGTCGAAGTTTGACAACAAGTATGGCTGCCGGGAATCCCTCGTCGATGCAATCCGGCGCGGCACGGACGTGATGATGGCCGGCAAGGTGGCGGTTGTTTGCGGCTATGGCGATGTGGGCAAGGGCTCGGCGCTTTCACTCCGGGGTGCGGGAGCCCGCGTGGTCGTGACCGAGGTTGATCCCATCTGCGCGCTGCAAGCGGCGATGGATGGATATTCGGTTCAGACGCTTTCAGATGTCATTTCTGATGCCGATATTTTTGTGACCGCGACCGGCAACAAGGATGTCATCACTGTCGATGACATGAAGCAGATGAAGGACATGGCCATCGTCTGCAACATCGGACATTTCGACAATGAAATCCAAGTTGCCGAATTGAAGAATTTCAAGTGGACCAATATCAAGCCACAGGTTGACCTCGTGCATTTCCCCAAGGGCAACCGGATTGTGCTTCTCTCGCAGGGCCGCCTCGTCAATCTCGGCAATGCTACAGGCCATCCCAGCTTTGTCATGTCAGCATCCTTTACCAACCAAACGCTGGCCCAAATCGAACTCTTCACCAATGCCAAGACCGGCAAATACAAAAATGAAGTTTATGTGCTGCCGAAGCATCTCGATGAAAAGGTAGCAAGCCTTCATCTGGAAAAGCTTGGGGTCAAACTGACCAGGCTTCGCGATGACCAGGCGGCCTATATCGGGGTTGCACCAAAGGGCCCGTTCAAACCCGATTATTACCGCTATTAGGCCAGTCGTCGGGGGCCCGCCCAAGCTCCCATGAAGTAGTTCCGACACGCTATTTTTGAGTCTATATCTGCAGGTGGGACAGATGCGCGCTGATTCGGAGCGCATCTCGCAGGCGGCCGGAGAAAAAATGCGGGAAGGCAACAGCACAATGAACGCACTCATGCGTCATACCGCGGTTGTTGTTTTCATTTGCCTTCCCAACACCAATGCCCTTGCCGCCTCTATCCGGCTTCCTGAGTTTGACCCGTTCGCCAGTTTTCTGACCTTCGCGGCAATTGCCGTTTTTATCTGGGCCTTCATCGTTGTCAGAACAATGGGCCACAATGAAAACAAGGCGCGCCTGCGGATGAGTGAACTGGAGATCCGTCTCAACGAAGCGGAGTCGGCCTTTGCCGCCGAGGCCCATGTCATGATCGTCTGGCACGGGAAGCAAGACTTCCCCAGCCGCATCATCGGCAACATGTATGGCAGCGCCAAGGTTCCGTCGACGGTTGAGGACATGCTGAATTTTTCCGCCTGGCTTGAGGCTGATTCCAGCAACATCATTGAAGATTGCATCAGAACGCTGCGAGAGATTGGAAAACCCTTCAACATCGGCGTTAAAACACTGCATAACGAGCTCCTCGAAGCGGACGGCCGCGCAGCCGGAGGTAGGGCGACGCTGCGTTTTCGGCCGCTTTCCGGTGAACGGCAGCAAATTACCGAACTCAACTATGATGCGCGAAAGCTGGGCATGCAGGTCGAGCGCTTAAGTGCGGTTCTTGACTCGGCTCCCTTGCCAATCTGGCTGCGTAACCCGGAAGGCAAGTTGAGTTGGGTCAACCGGGCCTATGTCAAAGCCGTTGAACTGCCCGACAGTGATGCTGTTCTCAAGTCCCTCATTGAGGTTGCGGCGCCGGACCGGATCGACACGACGAAAGCAGATCCCAAGGTTGGATTGCTGGGAAGGACCCACGCGGTTTTTGCCGGGGCCATGCGCGCGCTCAACATTCATGAAGTGGCCCTGCCGGAAGGCAAGGCCGGCTTTGCGGTGGATGTGTCGGCGCTGGAAGAAATCGAGAAGGAGCTTGACCGCCATATCAAGGCGCACGCCTCGACACTCAACAAGCTCGACACGGCCATTGCCATCTTCGGACCGGACCAGAAATTGCGCTTTCATAACATGGCATTTGCCCAGCTTTGGCCACTTGACGGGCAATGGCTCGATCTCCATCCCACCGATGGCGAAATTCTTGACCGCCTGCGGACCCAGCGCTGCATTCCGGAACAGGCCAACTACCGCGAATGGCGGGCACGGCAGCTTTCCTCCTACACAACGCTCGAAATGCGGGAAAGCTGGTGGTACCTGCCCGATGGACGCTCGCTGCATGTGGTTTGCGAGCAGCATCCCTTCGGTGGAGTTACCTATCTGTATGAAAATGTCACAAAGGAAATTCAGCTCGAGAGCCGCTACAACGAGCTCATCGGGGTTCAGCGCGAAACGCTGGACAATTTAGAGGAAGCCATTGCGCTTTTTGGCTCCGATGGCCGCCTGAAGCTTTTTAATCCGGCTTTTTCAAAATTCTGGAGCTTTGAGAGGGAATTTCTGCAAAAGGACCCTCACATCGACCAGCTTGCCGGCGATGCCGGCGCAATGCAAGAAGCAGGTTCCGCCTGGCAGGAGATCAAATTTGGCGTCACCGGCATGGAATCGGAGCGCCGGGCCTTGCGGGGCCGTCTGACGGCCAGGGACCGGATTCTGCAATACAGTTCTGTCCCCCTGCCGGACGGCAATACACTGCTGACCTTCTCGGATATTTCAGACCCAGCAAAAATGGAAAGGGCCTTGCGTGATCGTACCGAAGCCCTTGAAGCCGCTGACCGTCTCAAGAATGCCTTTCTCAGCAATGTGTCCTATGAAGTTCGTACACCTCTTACAAGCATCCTGGGGTTTGCTGAAACACTGGACCTCGGACTGGTGGGTGAGCTTTCGCCAAAACAGCGGGAGTATATTCTCGATATCAAAAAGTCATCCGAGGAGCTAAAAGCCATTATTGACGCCATCATCGACCTGTCCGCGATTGATGCGGGTGCTATGGAATTGAAGCTCGCCAAAATAGATGTTTCCACAATCCTGCAAGCGGCGGCCGAAAAACTGTCACCCGCAATGACCAGGCGCGATCAGACCCTGAGTATTGAGCTTGCCGAGGACTCTCTCTCTTTTGTTGGCGATACAATGCGGGTTGAACAAATCATTTCAAACCTGCTTTCAAATGCCATCGGATTCTCGGCCAGACACAGCCAAATTCGCATGGGTGCCAGACGCCTCGGGGCAAATATCCAGATCTGGATTGCCGATTCAGGCCGCGGCATTGATCCGGAATTTCAAAAGAAGGCCTTCGAAAGATTTCAGTCCAAGCCCCTGCCGGGCAGCCACCGGGGGCCAGGCCTTGGCTTGGCAATTGTGAAAAGCTTCACCGAACTTCACGGCGGCAATGTCTCGCTTATTTCCAAGCTTGACCGCGGAACCACAGTTGTGTGTAGCTTTCCAATTGATGGACCCGCCAGACAAGACCTCAAGAACGCCCAGGTTGAACGCATCAGCCCGCAACGCGTTGCCTGAGCCCTTAAACCATGATCACTGAACACCGCTCCCTGTCTCTTTCGACTATGAAGGCCCTTGCCCAGGAGCTTTCGCTTTGGGCAAGGCCGGGCCTGGCAATCCACCTTTCGGGCGATCTGGGAGCTGGAAAATCTGTGTTTGCGCGGGCGTTTATCCGCGCATTGGCCCTGGACGACAGTGAGTTCGATATTCCAAGCCCTTCCTTTTCGCTGGTTCAATCCTACGACGCCATCCGGGTGCCGGTGGCGCACGTTGACCTTTACCGGATACAATCGAAAGCCGAAGTTGCTGAACTGGGGCTTGACGAGTTCAGCGCAAAATATTTGCTGATCATTGAGTGGCCGGAAAAGCTGCACGAGAACATCTCGTCCGATTGCCTCAAAATTTCGTTTTCGGGGTCAGGTGATATCCGCGATCTCAGATTTGACGCAACCGGAAAGTGGATTGAAATCCTCAAGCGCAATGAAACAATCAACCGCTTTGTAAAAAAGTCGAGGCTCAGCGGCGGGACGAGGCATTTCTTTGAAGGTGATGCCTCAACCCGGCGCTATGAACGCGTGATGACTGACGCTGCAACAATGCTGTTGATGGATATGCCAAGCCGGCCTGATGGCCCGGTGGTTAGAAACGGCAAGAGCTACAGCGCAATTGCCCATCTTGCCGAAGGCATTGGCGCGGTCGTTGCCATCAACGATTATCTTTTCAATCTCGATTACAGCGCCTCCAGGATTTACGATGTGGATACCAGGGAGGGCATCGCCCTTATCGAACCACTGGGCAGCAATGTTTTCAGTAGAATGGTCGCACGTGGGGACGACATGCGCGAGCCCATGAAAGTTGCGGCCGAAGTCCTCGCTGATATGGCGAAAAGAGAATGGCCCAGCACCGTTCCCGTGCGCGGAAGCTCCCACCACAACATTGCTGCCTATGATCTTGATGCGATGATGATCGAGGTTGACCTTCTGCCTTCATGGTTTTGGCCCTTGCATAAAAAATCTGAACCGGGCGACGAACTACGGGCGGAATTTTCCAACCTGTGGAACACTCTCCTCGCAGACGTCAGTCCAGCCAAGCCAGTATGGACCCTGAGGGATTATCATTCACCCAATCTCCTCTGGATGCCTGAGCGCCACGGCCTCCGCCGCGTCGGGATCATCGATACGCAGGATTGTGTCATGGGGCACCCGGCCTATGACCTTGTCTCAATGCTGCAGGATGCCCGCATTGATGTAGATTTTGCGCGGGCCGATGAACTCTATGATTACTATTGCGACCTCCGCGCCGCCGCTGGCCGCTTCGACCGCCGTGAATTTTCGCGCGTGTTTGCAACTCTTGGGGCCCAGCGCGCCACAAAAATACTTGGAATTTTCGCGCGGCTTTCCAGGCGCGACGGAAAGCATGTCTATCTCAACCACATTCCCCGGGTATCCCGTTATCTCAAGCGCAACCTGGCACATCCTGATCTTGCCATTCTAAAAAATTGGTATGACAGGAACTTGCAGTTATAAGGCGGGGTGCAATGACAGATACAATCGGCACCCATGCCATGATACTTGCCGCGGGCCTTGGCTTGCGCATGCGGCCCTTGACCGATCATCGCCCCAAACCACTCATTGAAGTTGCAGGGAAACCCCTCATTGACTACGGCATGGACCGGTTGCGGGAGGCGGGTGTTCAAAAGGCCGTGGTCAACGGCCACTATAGGGCTGAGCAGATATTGCTTTGGTCAAAGCAGCAGCGGGCCCCTGAGCTTTTGTTCTCCGATGAAAGAGCCGAAATTCTTGATACGGGCGGGGGCATTGCAAAGGCCCTGCCCTTGCTTGGCGAACAACCATTCTTCGTGCTCAACAGCGACAGCTTCTGGATCGAGGGCAAGGTTCCGGCGCTCAACCGGTTACGCGGCATCTGGAATGACGCAACGATGGATTGCCTTCTCCTGTTGTGCCACGTTGACCGTACCATTGGTTATGATGGCCGGGGGGATTTCCTCTTGGGGCGTGACGGGCGCCTCATCCGCCAACAGGGACCAGGGGCCCTTGCCTATATCGGCGGCTATCTCGTGCATCCTCGCCTTTTTGCCGGTGTTGCTGTAGAAAAATTCTCGATGAATGTTTTGTGGGACAAGGCAATTTCAGAGGGCCGCTTGCATGGCATCGCGCATAGCGGAAAATGGCTTCATGTGGGAACGCCAGCCGCCATTGTATTGGCCGAGGCCGAGCTCGCCAAGACCTAGATCATGAGCAAGGGACAGCACCGCGTCTACACCATCGCGAGCGATGCGCCTTTTCTGGATATTCTGGCGAAGGCTGTTGTGCGGGGGTTTCCCTACGCGGACCAACCTCACGAAAAGCATCCGTCACTTGCTGCGTGGACCATATTGGTTCCCACAAGGCGGGCGGCGCGCGCGCTTCAGGAAAAACTGCTCATTGAAAGCGGCAAGCCAGCGCTTGTCCTGCCGCGGATCAGGCCCATCGGTGATCTCGATGAAGATGTTCTCGATGCACAGCCTGCTCAAATCGGCCTGCCCGATGCGATAAGCGACATCGGCCGTGAGTTTGCGCTCATGGCTCTCATTGATGACTGGGTCGGCGAAAATCCGCAGCTTCGCCTTGCGCACGAACTCAGCCATGCGCCACAACAAATTCAAGGTTTGGCTACGAGCCTTGCCGAGCTGATTGACGTCATGGAAACCGAGGAGGTTTCCTTTGACCGCCTGCCGGAAGCCTATCTGATTGATCTCGCGGTTCACCGGGAAGCCATCCTCGGCCTGTTCGACCTCGTGAGCAAAAAACTCCCCGCACTGCTCAGGAATGAAAACCTCATGGGAGCGAAGGAGCGGCGCAGCCGCCTCATCCGGTTGGAAGCCAAGAGGCTAACCGAAAATCCTCCCGCAGGCCCCATTATTGCCGCAGGGTCTACGGGCACCATTCCGGCGACGCGTGAACTGCTGAAAGCAATTTCCAATCTTGAAAACGGTGCGGTGATATTGCCCGGCCTTAACCAGGACATGGACAAGAAAAGCTGGGGGGCGGTTTCGCCGCAACATCCGCAATTTGCCATCAAGCAACTTATCGAAGCCATTGGCGTGGAACGCCATGAGATTGTGCCGCTTGGAGCAAGTTCCAAAGACCGCGCGTGGCTTGCGAGCGAGCTCATGCGCCCCTCGGACGTTTCCGACGACTGGCAAAAGGCGCTGGCTGGACAGGGCGGAAGGATAAAACGGGCTCTCGAAAATGTATCACTGGTGGAAGCGCGCGACAAAAATGACGAAGCATCGATTATTGCACTGATGATGCGGCAAGCGTTGGAAAAGCCCGATCGCGACATGGCCATGGTAACTCCCGACCGTGACCTGGCGCGGCGGGTGAAGTCAAATCTTTCACGCTGGAAGATCAGTGTTGACGATTCCGCGGGCGAACCGCTCAGCCGCTTCGGCGCAGCATCCCTGCTGGTTCTTCTCATGGACACGGTCGGGGCAAATTTTTCCGCGGCTTCGCTCCAAAACCTGTTCAGCCATCATCTCGCCCGGTTTGGTTTTGAACGGGAGCAGCTCAGCACCTCCGCGCGACATATTGGGATCGCCCTCTTCCGTTCCATAGCAATGATTCACGGATTGGAGGGTTTGCTGCCTTCGTTCGAACAGGCCCTCTCAAATTTAAAAAATGAATCCCACCTCCACCCCCTTGTGGCCCGTCTCAAAGAGAGCGACTGGCACGAGATGCGCGGCTGTCTCGTGCGTGTTGCGGAGATATTGAGTCCGCTTTCGTTGCGTCCCGCCACTTCATTTGTTGCCCATCTCGATGATTTGATTTCTGTTGCGGAAAAGATTGCCGGTGAGGAGTTCTGGAACGGTCCCGAAGCGGAGGAGCTTGAGACGCTGATCGAGACATTGCGGCAGGAATCTTTCCGGCTTCCCCTCTGCAATTTCGTCCGGGCAAGCGCGGTAATCCGCCAGCACCTGCAAAGGATTCCGATCAGAGAGATCAAAAACGCCGGCACAAGGCTTTCTATACTCGGATTGCTGGAAGCCCGCCTGGTGCATCCGCAAGCCATCATTCTCGGTGGATTGAATGAGGGAACGTGGCCACGGCTGCCGGATCCCGGTCCATGGCTTAACCGCCCGATGCGCGATGTCTTTGGCATGCAGCAGCCGGAGCGCAATATCGGCCAATCGGCCCATGATTTTGTCCAGGCTTTTGGCGCAAAACAGGTTTTTCTGACCTGGGCACGGCGCGACGGCATGGACCCCGCCATCCCCTCCCGGTGGATTTTGCGCCTGCAGACAATATTGAAAGCGGTAGGTCATAAATCCGAGGATATGCCGTCAGACCCTTGGCGAGACTGGGCCTCGAGGCTTGACCGGGCCGATAATGCCCAGCCTGCTCCCGTTGGCAAGCCGCAGCCCCGACCTCCGGTTGAAGCACGGCCAAGGCGGATCAGCGTGAGCCGGGTTGAAACGCTCATCCGTGACCCCTACGCGATTTATGCGGATGCCGTATTGAAACTCAAACCGCTGCCCAATATTGCCGCAGATCCCGATGCCGCGCTCCGCGGCACGCTTTTCCACAAGGCCATTGGAGACTTTTTCACGCTTTATCCAAAAACCTTGCCAGACGGCGCGGTGGAACAGTTCATCGCGCTTGGTGAAGACATATTCCGGCCCTTCAGGAATGATCCGGAAATCATGGGCTTCTGGTGGACAAGATTCCGGCGTCTCGCCGCATGGATTGTTGAGAACGAAGCATCATTGCGGAGCGATATCAAGCAGGCCCTTGCCGAAGTAAAGGGGAGTTTGATTCTGCAAGTTGGCGGAACGGACTTCACGCTCAGCGCGCGCGCCGACCGGATCGATATTTTTTCCGATGGCACGGCGCGTATTGTTGATTTCAAGTCCGGGGCAATTCCCAGCACCAAGAAAGTAGAACAAGGGTTTTCACCCCAGCTCACGCTGGAGGCCGCGATGCTGGAACGTGGCGCCTTTGAACATTTGGGCAAGCACGAGACCGGAGATTTGACTTACATACGGATAACCGGCGGCATTCCACCCGGGGAAATGAAATCAGTTGATCTCGCGCCAATGGAGGTGGCGCGCCGGCACCTTGCGAGCCTTGTCGGACTTCTGGAGAAATACCAGAACGTCAAGCTCGCCTACCTTCCCCGCTACGCCATTGAAAATGTCGAAGCCGTTTGTGACTATGACCATCTCTCGCGGTACCGCGAATGGATATTGGCAGGTGACAGCTGATGGCCAAATCCATGACCGCCACGCCTGAACAGAAAACGGCCTCGAACCCCGCGGCTTCTGCCTGGGTTGGCGCCAATGCCGGTTCAGGCAAGACCCATGTGCTGGTGGATCGGGTGACCCGCCTCATGCTTGAGGGCGTCGACCCCATGTCAATCCTTTGCCTGACCTATACAAAGGCAGCGGCAAAGGAGATGGCTAACCGCCTGCACGAAAGGCTCGGTGAGTGGGTTGGCCTTTCTAACGCGGCGCTCTCAAAACGGCTCGTCCAAATGGGAAGTGACGATGTCAGCCATCAGATGCTTTCGCGGGCCAGACGGCTTTTCACCGCGGCCCTGGAAACGCCCGGCGGCCTCAAGATTCAAACCATACATGCCTTCTGCGAAAGAATTCTGCAGCTCTTTCCGGTCGAGGCAGGGCTTGCTCCGGGATTTCAAGTTCTGGAATCCAATCAATCCAAGCAGCTTCTTCGGGAAGCTCGTGATTACATGTTGCGCGAGGCCCAGGGAGATGAGAGTTCAGTTTTCGCCAGTGCGTTGGAAATCGTAACGCATCACACCCATTCAGACAGTTTCGATGCGTTGCTGGAACGCCTTCTCACCAAACGCCAGGGCCTGAAAGATGCGATAGCGCAACATGGCTCCATAGAGGGTATTGGCCAAGAACTCAGGGTTCAACTGGGAGTAGCCCCGCAAGAGAGAGTGGAAACTCTCAGGCAAGAATTCCTGAAGTTTGACAGAACAAAAATTGAAAGAATCATTCCCATACTGTCCGATTCCCTCGTCACAAATCAGGAAACGGCAAGCCATCTCGCGGTGTTGCTGAAAGCGTCAGACAGTGGGCAAGCTGAACACCTCTATCGCCGTATTTATTTTACGTCTGAAGGCGAAAAGCCGAAAAAAATTACTTCCGTAGTTACCGCAAAACTTCTCAAGGCCCATCCGTGGATTGAAGACTGGCTTTCACAGGAGTATTCGCGCAGCCTCAATTTAATTGAGCAGATTGACAATCTCGCCCGAATAGATGCGACCGGCGCTTTGCTTACGCTTGCGGACGCTACGATTTCAAAATTCGAATTCGAAAAAAAACTGCGGGGCGCCTATGATTTTGATGACCTCATTCTGAAAACCCGCGATTTGCTTGTCGACAAGTCCTCAGCGCAATGGGTTCTCTACAAGCTTGATCGCGGCATTGAGCATGTCCTTGTCGATGAGGCGCAGGATACCAGCCTTGCCCAATGGGAAATTGTCAGCGCGCTGACAAGTGAGTTCTTTTCCGGAACCGGCAGCCGCGAGCTTCCTGATCGCACACTGTTCGTTGTGGGTGACCGCAAGCAGTCAATCTTCAGTTTTCAAGGAGCCGATCCCGCCGCCTTTGAGTATTCCCGCGAAATATTCGGGACGCAGATCACCAATGTGGGCCAGGCCTTCAACAACGTTGATCTCACCATTTCCTATCGCTCCACAAGGGAGGTGCTGGCGGCGGTTGATATGGTTTTTGCGGAGGGATTACGAGCGCGGATTGGCCTTGATGGCCTTCATCCGCAGATATTGCATCACGAATCAAACCGCGGGGGTGAGCGCGGACTGTTTGAGTTCTGGCCGCTCATGGAGGCCGATGACAAGGCTGAACGGGAACCCTGGCAGGCCCCCGTGGATCAATATCCGCCCAAATCCGCGCTGCGCAAACTGGCGCGAAAGCTCGCTGAAACGATCAAATCCTGGATTGGGAAACGCCACATTGCGGCGCTTGATCGTGCGGCCGAGGCCGGCGATATTTTGGTCCTGTTTCGAACCCGCAGTTCACTTTTTGACATTCTGATCAGCGAAATGAGAAAGGCCGGAATTCCGGTTGCGGGCGCGGATCGCTTAAAGCTCTCAGAGAATATCGCCATCCTCGACATCATGGCCTTGGTGCAATTTGTTTTATTGCCGGAGGATGATTATTCCCTGGCCTGCGTGCTCAAAAGCCCGCTTATGCCCACACCCCTGACGGAGGAGGAGCTTTTCAAACTGGCCCATGGGCGCGGCACCGCTTCCCTGTGGACTAGGCTTTCTGCTTCGGGCGATGCGAGCTGCGTTGAAGCCCGCACGGTTTTGGAAGAGTGGCTGAAGGCCTCCGAAGGAGCCCGGCCCTTTGAGTTCCTGTCGATGGTTCTGATCCGAACCAGAAAGGCCTTTCTGGCTCGTTTGGGAAGCGAGGCCGGAGACGCGCTCGATGCACTGCTTGAAGCATCGCTCTCCTATGAAGACAGTCATTCCTCCTCCCTCGCCGGCTTTGCGACATGGTTTGCCTCTGAAGACACCGAGATCAAACGAAATATGGATCGCGGAACCGGTGAGGTGCGCCTGATGACGGTTCATGGTGCGAAGGGACTTGAGTCCAGTATTGTGATCCTGCCCGACACGACGTCGACACCGAGAAGCAATGCAACAACGGCCCTCATGTTTGTGGAAGCAAATTCAGATGGACCGAAGTTGCCTTTCTGGCGGCTGTCGGGGCTTGCTCAATCACAGGCCATTGAAGACTGGAAGGACAGCGACAAGCAAATAGAATTGGAAGAACAGCGGCGCCTGCTCTATGTGGCGATGACCCGGGCGCGCGACGAGCTTTACGTCTGTGGTTACAAGAACAGGAACAAGCTCGACGAAAACAGCTGGTATGCCCTGGTGGCGGATGCCCTGCAGAATCCGCAAGAAGGCCAAAGCCTTCCGCGTATCGTTGAAACCGATGACGGTGTTAGTTGCTGGCGTCTCGGTCCGGATCCGATCTGGGACGGGATATCTTCTGTCATGCCGAAGGTAATCCAGGAAACTCCAGGCTGGCTATTCAAAAGTCCGAGCTATCCCGACACTGCTCATGGGAGCTGGCCACCTGCGCGGCCGCCACGCATGCCCCGTAAAATTGGTTCCGACCTGGCGATGGCACGTGGCCGTGCCATCCATAAAATTCTCGAGGAACTGCCTCAAATGGCACCTGACCAGGGATTGAATTATGCAAAGCGTATTCTTGCCAAAAACAGGCTTGATGAAGAACTGGCTGAAAAAATCTGCGGGCTGATTTTCAATCCAGAATACCGTGACTTTTTCGGACCGGACAGTCAGGCGGAGGTCAGTATTGGCTCGATATTGCCTAACGGCCAACGCATGACCGAAAGGATTGACCGCCTGGTCATTCGGGCCACTGACATTCGCGTGCTCGACTATAAAACCGATTGGAATGTGCCGGATAGACTCGAAGCCGACCATCCCCATGTCGTGCAGCTCGCCGCCTATGCGACGGCTCTTGGGCAAGCCTATAGCGGCAAAACCGTTCGTGCCGCCATTCTCTGGACAAGCCTGCCGCGCCTGGACTGGATTGCCGACGAAACACTCAAGAAGGCCATTTCGGACATGGCAGCCATCACGTGAGCGTGTGCCGCCCTTGACCGGGACCCCCTTGCTACCTACCTTCATTCCTCAAACTCAGGAATAGCGGAGAATCACTCGTGTCCACGCAAAAAGTTTCCGATGCCTCATTTGACCTTGATGTCTTGAAATCAGGTACGCCCGTCGTTGTTGATTTCTGGGCGGAATGGTGTGGACCCTGCAAGATGATCGGGCCCGCCCTGGAAGAGATTGCCCAGACGCTCGGCCCCAAGGTCAAGATCGTCAAGATCAACGTCGATGAAAATCCCCAAACACCGTCCAAATACGGGGTTCGGGGCATTCCGACCCTGATGGTGTTCAAGGGCGGGGCGGTTGCCTCCACCAAGGTTGGCGCCGCACCCAAGGGACAATTGCAATCTTGGATTGAGCAATCGATCTAACGCCGGGCGGCGCCTGAAACGCCGGACATCGGTTTATTCTCGTGGAGGCCCAGCACATAGCCCGCGAGATAGAGTGAACCGCAAATGAGAATTCGAGGGGCAGGTGTTGTCAGCAACGCCTGCCCCAAGGCTTTGGTGAGAGACGTTGCGGTCTCTGCCGAAAGATTCCGGCCGCGGGCAATTTCAGCCAGCTGATCGGCGGGAATGGCATTCGGCTCATCGGGAATGGCAATCGTCACCACCCGTTGTGCCAGGCCAGCAAAGGGTTCGATGAAGCTGCCAGCGTCTTTCGTGTTGAGCATGCCCCAGATGAGAACGAGGGGCCGCGAAAAGCGGTCGTTGATATCGGAGAAAGCCCGGGCAATGACGCGGCCTGCCGCCGGGTTGTGGCCACCATCAAGCCAAAGCTCGGCATCCTTCGGAACAAGACTGGTGAGGGTGCCCGGTCCCAGCTTTTGCATGCGCGCCGGCCAGAACACGGATCTCAATCCTTGTTCAATATGGGCTTCCGACACGCGCCTATCATCCAGCAAGCGGATTGCTGCAATGGCATTGCCGGCATTGTCGACCTGATGCCGCCCCTTCAGGTGGGGAAGGCTCAAGTCAAGCAAGCCATTTTCATCCTGGAAGACCAAGCGCCCATGTTGTTCGAAGGATTGCCAGTCCTGATTTGCAATAAAGACCGGAGCCCCGATCTTTTCAGCGACGCGTTCAATTTCCGCCCGCGATTCATCAGGCTGAATGCCGATGATTGCGGACACTCCGGATTTCAAGATGCCCGCCTTTTCATGGGCGATGGCAGTCAGCGTGTTTCCAAGATATTGCTGGTGATCATAGTCAACGGTGGTGATGACTGAAAGTGCGGGCTTGGTCACCACATTTGTTGCATCAAGCCTGCCGCCCAGACCTACTTCAAGAATGAGATAATCGGCAGGGGTTCGGGAGAAAGCCAGGAATGCGGCGGCAGTTGTGATTTCAAAAAAAGTAATGGGAGCATCGCCATTGGCAGCCTCGCATTCCTCCAGCAGGGCCGACAATTTTTCTTCGGCAATTGTTTCGCCAGCCACATAAATCCGCTCATGGAATTTCACGAGGTGGGGCGAGGTGTAGCAATGAACTTTAAGTCCCGCCTGCTCAAGAAAGGATTTGATATAGGCAACCGTGGACCCCTTGCCATTGGTACCCGCCACATGAATGACTGGGGGCAATTGTTCCTGAGGGTTTCCCAGCCTTGCAAGAATCCTCTCCATGCGCTCAAGGCTCAGATCGATGATCTTGGGATGCAAAGTGAGCAACCGGTTCAATATGGCATCACTGCGCGCCAAGATTTTATTCAACGCTGATCGGAACCAGTGCCCCACTATTGGAGCCTTCCAACTCCGATGTCTTCATCAGAATTCTCGCCACGCGGCTGATGGTTTCGCGCATCTGATGGCGATGGACCACCAGATCGACCATGCCGTGATCTTGGAGATATTCGGCACGCTGGAAGCCCTCAGGGAGTTTTTCACGGATGGTCTGTTCGATCACGCGCGTGCCGGCAAAGCCGATTTGTGCTTTGGGTTCGGCAATGTGGAAATCACCCAGCATGGCATAGGAGGCGGTGACACCGCCTGTCGTCGGATTGGTGAGGACAACGATATAGGGCAGTTTGTGGGCGCGCAGTTCCTGCACCATGACGGTCGTGCGCGGCATCTGCATGAGAGACAGAATACCCTCCTGCATACGGGCACCTCCGGAGGCTACAAAAAACACAAAGGGGCATTTCTTGGTAACGGCAAAACGCATGGCGGTGATAATGGCTTCTCCGGCTGCTGTCCCCAGCGAGCCTGCAATAAATCCCATGTCCTGGATGGCAATGACAATGGGCAACGCGTCTATCGTTCCGAAGCCCGCGTGAATGGCGTCATCACTGTTTGCTTTCTGACGCGCCTCTTTCAACCTATCGACATATTTACGTTCATCCCTGAATTTCAAGGGATCGGGAGGCACGGCTGGAAAGGCAATCGTTTCATATTCGCCGCCATCGAACGTGGATTTCAGGCGCAGGTCCGGGGCCAGGCGGTGGTGGTGACCGGAGCCCGGGAATACAAACTGGTTGGCTTCGAGATCGCGGTAAAAAACCATCTGGCCGGATTCAGGATCCTTGATCCACATGTTCTCCGGCACATCGCGCTTTACGCCCAGAATGGAGCGGATTTTCGGCCGAACGAAATTCTTGATCCAGTTCAACTCGCTAACTCCTTACGCCACGGGCGATATCGCTTACGAGCGAGTGTACCGCTTTCACGGTCCTTGGTGAAGACTTGCCAGCCTTTGTAAGACTATCCTTAACGGCGGTAACGAGAGCAGAACCAACCACAATGCCATCGGCACTCCGGGCAATGGCGCGGGCCTGTTCGGCAGTCTTGACACCAAAGCCCACGGCTATCGGCAGGTTCGTATGCTTGCGCAAGCGGTTCACATTCCTCTCAACACTTTTGAGATCAGGCGCCTTGGTGCCGGTGATGCCGAGAACGGAAACATAATAGACAAACCCGCTGGTATTCTTGAATACGGCAGGGGCGCGCTTGTCATCAGTTGTGGGCGTTGCAAGGCGGATAAAGTTAATTCCCGCCTTCATCGCCGGGATGCAGAGTTCATCATCCTCTTCGGGTGGAAGATCGACAACAATCAGGCCATCAACGCCCGCTGCCTTGGCATCACCAAGAAATTTTTCAACGCCATAGACATAGATGGGATTGTAGTAGCCCATCAGCACGACTGGCGTTTCCTTGTCTCCGGCCCGGAAGGCTTTCACCAGCTTCAGAGTCTTTTTCATAGTTTGCCCGCCATGAAGGGCGCGAAGGCCCGCCGCCTGAATGGCAGGGCCATCCGCCATGGGATCAGTGAAGGGCATGCCAAATTCAATGATGTCGGCACCGGCCTTGGGCAGGCCCTTGATGATCTTCAGCGAGGTTTCATAATCGGGATCGCCTGCCGTCACAAAAGTGACGAGTGCTGCACGCTTTTTCTGTTTAAGATCGGCGAACCGGCATTCTATGCGATCCGTCACAGTTTTACTCCCAGAATATCGGCAACGGTGAAAATATCCTTGTCGCCACGGCCGCACAGGTTCATCACCATCAAATGGTCCTTGGGTTTTGTGGGCGCAATCTTCATGACATGGGCCATGGCATGGGAGGGCTCAAGGGCTGGAATGATGCCCTCAAGCCTGCAGCAGAGCTGAAAGGCGGCGAGCGCCTCCTTGTCGGTTGCGGCCACATATTGCACCCGCTTCATATCATGCAGCCAGGAATGCTCGGGGCCGATGCCGGGATAATCGAGGCCCGCGGAAATGGAATGGCCTTCGGTGATCTGGCCATCATCATCCATCAGCAAGTAAGTGCGATTGCCATGGAGAATGCCGGGTTTTCCTCCTGTAATAGAGGCCGCATGTTTCTTGGTGCGAAGGCCAAGGCCTGCGGCCTCCACGCCGATGATCTCCACGTCCTTGTCGTCGAGGAAGGGATGAAACAGGCCCATCGCGTTTGAGCCGCCACCGATGGCTGCTACCAGTGAATCGGGTAGGCGGCCTTCGCGGGCCAGCATCTGGCGCTTGGTCTCATTACCGATGATGGATTGAAAATCACGGACCATCTCGGGATAGGGGTGAGGGCCTGCTACGGTGCCGATGCAATAGAAAGTATCTTCGACATTGGCGACCCAATCGCGGAGCGCTTCATTCAGTGCATCCTTCAAGGTGCGTGAACCAGAAAGGGCGGGGACCACTTCAGCCCCCAGCAGTTTCATACGAAACACATTGGGTTTCTGCCGTTCGATATCCACCGATCCCATGTAAACGATGCATTCAAGGCCAAAGCGCGCGCAGGCCGTTGCGGTTGCAACGCCATGCTGACCCGCCCCGGTTTCAGCGATGATGCGCTTCTTGCCCATGCGGCGAGCAAGCAGGATCTGGCCCATCACGTTGTTGATCTTGTGAGCGCCCGTGTGATTAAGTTCATCGCGCTTGAAATAGATTTTTGCGCCACCCAGATGTTCGGTCAGACGTTCAGCAAAATAAAGCGGACTGGGGCGGCCGACATAATGTTCAAGGAATGAATCAAGCTCGGCCTGAAAGGAAGGGTCCGCCTTGGCATCCTTATAGGCCTGCTCGAGTTCAAGAATGAGCGGCATCAATGTTTCGGCAACGAAACGCCCGCCATAGATGCCGAACAACCCCTTTTCATCGGGACCGGTACGGTAGGAATTGACCTGTGCTGTCGTCATAAAAACTCGCTTTCAAAGCCGTTTTAGCGGGCGGCCTTCGCTGTCTCAATGAATTTCCGAATAAGGCTTAAATCCTTTTTTCCTGGCGCCGATTCAACCCCTGAGGAGACATCAACGATTGGGGCTCCGGTGACACGGATGGCGTGCGCAACATTGCCTGGGTTAAGGCCACCGGAAAGAATAAAGCCTTCGGACTGCCGCGAGCTGCCCAGCAAATTCCAGTCAAAGGCAAGGCCATTGCCGCCGGGCAGCGCATTAACCAAGGTCTCGGGAGCCTTCGCATCATAGAGAATGAGGCTGGCCTTGCCCGCATAGAGGGCTGCCTTGGCAATATCTCTGACATCTCCAACCTTGACGGCTTTGATCACTGGCTTGCCTGTCAGAGCGCCAATCTCCAACACCCGTTGCGGTGTCTCCGAGCCATGGGCCTGATATAAATCGGGGGCCACATTTTTATTTATGTATTGAAGTGCCATATCATCGGCATCGACGATCAGGGCCACGATCCTGGCGCGGCCCCGCGCGTGGTCGGCAAGCGTTTTCGCCTGCTGCACGGAAACATTACGCGGGCTCCTGGGATAAAACACCAGGCCCACAAGATCGGCGCCGGCATTGATGGCGGCATCGACAGATTCCAAAGTGGAAAGCCCGCAGATCTTGACATCAACCATGGCGCAGCCCGTCCAGGATTTTTTTTGCCGCAGCGGCGGGATCAGGTGAATTGGTAATTGCCCTGCCGATCACCAGAATATCAGCACCAGCAGTTCGCGCCGCCCGTGGCGTGGCAATTCGCTTCTGGTCATGGGAGGCCACATCTGCCGGGCGGATGCCGGGCACAACGGTCAAAAAATCCGGACCCGTGGCAGCTCGAATGCCTGCCAAATCATGGGGACTGCAAACCACCCCAGCAAGGCCCGCGCGCTTCGCAAGTTTCGCAAGGGACGCGGCGTGGCCACTGGTATCACGTGATGCATCAAAACCCGTGGCCCAAATATCTTCATTGGAGAGGCTAGTTAAAATGGTCACGGCAATGAGCCTGGCGCGCCCGTCCACGGCATCGGCAGCCGCCTTCATCATGTCCAGGCCGCCAGCGGCATGAAGATTTATGATCGCCGGACGGGGTGAAAGCTGCATCAGCGATTTCATTCCTGAGGCCACAGTATTGGGTATATCATGGAGTTTGAGATCAAGAAAAATCGGCAGGCCTTCGGCGGCTACGGCCTCGTAGCCTTTGGCCCCATGGGCATAGAAAAATTCCATGCCAATTTTCATATAGCCGGCATGGCTTGCAAGCATCCGCGCGAGTTCGCGCGCCCGCGCAAGATCAGGTGTACCAAGGGCAACACAGATGGGGTTAGGCTCGCTCATGGCCTTTCGTTAGCCGCAAATAGTCAGGAGCGCAAATAGACCATAATGGCGGCTGCAAGGTCTTCTAGGGCGGTGCCGCAGGACTTGAACAGAGTTATTTCCTCGGGGGTCCCGCGCCCTTTCACAACGCCCCGGCAGAGGTCAAAAAGATCGCCCTGAACATCGGCAAAATCAAATTTTCCCTCGTAGCGCGCCTGCAACAGGTCGCCTGCTTCCGAGAGTGCGCCGTCGCGGGTATCCACGTAGACGCGCGACTTTGCCACCACGTCCCCATCGGTTTCGCGCATGGTTGGCTTGAAGGCCCCGGCAAGATCAACATGGGTGCCGGGCTTGAGCCATTTGCCCCTCACAACGGGAGTAGTGGATGTCGTCACACAGGACACGATATCTGCTTGCCTGACGGCCATTTCCAGATCGGTGACAGCCGATGCTTCAAATCCATCGGCCTTCAGCTCAGCTGCGAGAGTTGCCGCTTTTTCAGCCGACCTGTTATAGATAAAAACCTTCTTGATCGGTCTTACGACTGCGTGGGCTCTGACAAAATGCGCGCCCAGGGCCCCGGCCCCCACAAGCGCAAGGATCGAGGCATCGGGCCGCGCCAGATAATCCGCGGCAAGGGCAGAAGCTGCGGCGGTGCGCCGGCGGGTCAGTTCTGTGCCATCCATGATGGCTACGGTCTCACCCGTATCATTTTTTATGAGTAGGTAGCTCGCCTGGACGGTGGGCAGGTTTTTTGCCGCATTGTCGGACTTGACGACGACAGTCTTCAGGCCTGTCCATTCCCTGGACCAGGCCGGCATCAGGAGAAGCGTTGCGACTGCAGAAGTTTCGTGATGGTGGCGCGCCGGCGTTGTGATATCCGCCTTGAATCCCTCTCTCAGAGCCTCGACGATCGCACTGTAGGGCGCTGCTTTTGCAAGCTCAGGGGCTGAAATTACTTTCACAGAAAACTTTCCGGCGGGGGAATGTTCTCCCTACGCAGCTGGCTGGTTTCTTCCTGGGCGCGCGCCAACTCCCGGCGCGCGTCCTTGGCCGAGCGCCGCCACTTGCTTTGCGCAAACCAGCAGGCGATCCATCCGGCGATCAGGCCAAAAAATACACCGCAGAAAAACAGAATCCACAATGGCATTTCCATCGAGGCAAACGGCGCATCCTTTGAGAAGGGGTCGAATGAAATCGTGATCGGCTGGTGATTGGCAATGGCGAAAGACACGACAACAATGACTATGGGCAGGCCTATGGTCCAGCGCAGAATTCGCTGCAGCATCATTCCGTCTTGCCGTTTAGCCGCGCCCGCAGTTCCTTGCCCGTCTTGAAAAAGGGAACGCGCTTGGGGGTGACCTCAACGGCCCCGCCGGTGCGTGGGTTGCGGCCGGTGCGGGCACTTCTGGACTTGACCGAAAAGGCGCCAAAGCCCCGCAATTCAACGCGCTCGCCATCCTTCATGGCGCGGATGATTTCATCCAGTATCTTGTTCACGATGCGCTCAACGTCGCGGTGATAAAGATGGGTGTTGCTGTCTGCAATCTTTTGCACGAGTTCCGACTTGATCATGATTCTGGCCTGCCTCTTGTGGGGGTCAAAGCTGAGGGTGCCAAAGCACGAGCAACCCGTCAAGCCTCGCACTTTCGACCTGCCGCCTGAGACCCTCAAAACCTAAAGCCTTGAGCACGGTATTGGCCGCCGAGAAGCCCAGGCCCGAAGGATCAACATTCAGCGGATTAAACCAATCGACAATAGCGATGTCCTTCGGGATATTCTTTTCCGCCTGAAGCCATGCAAGCGCCTCGTCTTCGCCGCCCAGCGCATCAATGAGCTTTTCGGTGACGGCCTGGCGGCCCGTATAGACGCGGCCGTCGGCCAGAACCTTGACCCGTTCAACTGAAAGCTTGCGGCGCTCGACCACGAGGCCGGTAAACCAGGCAAACGACTCTTGCACCAATTCATTGGAGACCTGCCGCACCCGGTCGGAGACCGGTTTATAGGGGGAAGGTTCGGCTTTCAGCTCGCCCGATTTGATTTCTTCCATCTTGATGCCCAGCGTATCAAGAAGCTTGGAGATTTCCGGGAACGAAAAGATCACGCCGATGGAACCGGTGATGGTGTTGCCGCGCGCCACAATATAGTCGGCAGCAATCGCCGTGATATAGCCGCCCGAGGCCGCCACCGTATCCATCACCGCCACAACCGGCTTGTCTTTGGCAATTTTCCTGATGTGGTCATAGATCGCTTCAGAGCCCGCAGTTGTGCCGCCGGGACTGTCGATGCGGATGATGACGGCCTTGATGTGTTTTGATTTCGCAAGATTGTCGAGAAGATCAAGGGTTGCCTGGTCTCCAGTGATCAAGCCATCGATGTGCACACGGGCAACATGATCGAAGTATTTCTTGAAATCATCGCCGCTCCAGAAAAACGAGCTAAGGGCCACGAGGAGTGCCAAGACCGCCAGAACGCGCCAGCGGATCAGGCGTCTTTTCAACTGCCTGCGATCAACAATCATTTCGGCCTGGCTTATCGACATCAACATCCTCCAAGATCTGATAGATGCTATATACAAAAACTCCGTCCGAATGAACCCATCCGGACGGAGAAAATCGTCACGCGCCTAAGGGCTAGTCCTTGCCTTCGGCATCTTTCTTCTTGAGGGCCGCCACCAGAATGTCGCCAAGGGAGGCGCCTGAATCGGACGAACCATACTGGGCGACAGCTTCCTTCTCATCGGAAATTTCAAGGGCCTTGATCGACACGTTCATCTTGCGCGCCTTGGCATCGAACACGGTTACCTTGGCATCGAACTTTTCACCAACGGCAAAGCGTTCGGTGCGCTGTTCGGAACGGTCACGGGCGAGATCTCCGCGCTTGATGTAGGCGGTCATGTCTGAGCCCGCGATCCTTACTTCGAGGCCTGCATCCTCAACCTTGATCACTTCGCAGGTCACGGTATCGCCCTTCTTGACGCCGGCAACCGACTTGATCGGATCGCCGGAAAGCTGCTTGATGCCGAGCGAAATGCGTTCCTTCTCGCGGTCAACGTCGAGAACGATGGCCTTTACGACATCGCCCTTCTTGTAGTCCTTGATGGCTTCCTCGCCGGGCCGCTTCCAATCGAGATCGGAGAGGTGGACCATGCCGTCCACATCGCCATCGAGGCCGATGAACAGGCCGAACTCGGTAATGTTCTTGATTTCGCCTTCAACAACGGTGCCGTTGGGATATTTCGAGGAGAAGGTTTCCCAGGGATTATCGTGGACCTGCTTGAGGCCAAGCGAGATACGGCGCTTGGAAGAGTCAATTTCAAGAACCTGCACCTCGACCTCTTCCGAGGTTGAAAGAATTTTTCCGGGATGCACGTTCTTCTTGGTCCAGCTCATTTCCGAGACATGGACGAGGCCTTCGATGCCATCTTCAAGCTCAATGAAGGCTCCGTAGTCGGTGATGTTGGTGACCTTGCCGCGAACCCTTGTGCCAATCGGGTATTTGCCGGCCACGAGCTCCCATGGATCCTTGTCCAATTGCTTCATGCCGAGCGAGATGCGCTGGGTTTCGGGGTTAATACGAACAATCTGCACCTTGATGGTCTGGCCAACGGTCAGCACATCGGAGGGATGGTTCACCCGTTTCCAGGCAATGTCGGTGACGTGGAGCAGGCCATCGATGCCGCCCAGATCAACGAAGGCGCCGTAATCGGTGATGTTCTTCACCACGCCATCAACGACCTGGCCTTCGGCAAGATTTTGCACAAGTTCAGAGCGCTGCTCGGCGCGGGTTTCCTCCATGATGGCGCGGCGCGAGACAACAATGTTGCCGCGGCGGCGGTCCATCTTGAGAATCTGGAAGGGCTGGGCCACATGCATCAGGGGGCCCACATCGCGGATGGGGCGGATATCAACCTGCGAGCCGGGCAGGAAGGCTACG
Source organism: Hyphomicrobiales bacterium (assembly GCA_023266715.1). GTDB lineage: Bacteria > Pseudomonadota > Alphaproteobacteria > Rhizobiales > Aestuariivirgaceae > Aestuariivirga. Next base: position 45,862 of record JAHFPK010000001.1, read on the forward strand.
GCGCCGCCGAGATCAACGGTAAAGCCGCCTTTCACACGGCCGAAAATCACGCCATCGACGCGCTCATTCTTCGTGCTCATTTCCTCCAAGCGGGTCCAGGCCTCTTCGCGGCGCGCCTTGTCGCGCGAGAGGACCGCTTCGCCGAGGGCATTCTCGATGCGCTCGAGATAAACCTCAACCGTGTCACCGGCCTTGATCGCGATGTCCTTGCCGGGCTGGGAGAATTCCTTCAGCGCCACGCGGCCTTCGGTCTTCAAACCGACATCGATGATCACAAAATCATTTTCGACCGCCACGACGCGGCCCTTTACAACCACACCTTCGGTGGCCGGGTTATCCAAATAGCTTTCGGTGAGGAGAGCCTCAAAGTCTTCGCGGGTGGGGTTCAGTGAAGCGACAGATTTCGCCATTATATGTGTAGTCCTAAGAAGTTGCTGGGCAAGTCGCCGCAGGAACTCCTGCATTGACTGGCCACAAAGTGTCATTCCAAAATCCGCACGATGCGCGGAGGCATCGCAAGCTGTGCCGATTCTGAAACAATTAAGGGCGCGCACTGTCAAACAGTCTGGCGCCCCGATTATGTTCACCTGCGCGAGGGCAGGCGACCTCCAACGGGGCTGGCTATAGCTCAAATGGGTGAGCAGGGCAACCGCTTGATTCAACCTCGACTTGGGGCTTCCATTCGCCTAAATAAAGGCATGAAAATCATCGATGAAAGCCATCCTTTCTACAAGCCCCTGTGGCGGCGGACCGCGCTGGTTGGCGTCCTTGCGGGCTGGACCGCCTTTGAGGTATTTTACACCCAGCAGCCGTTGTGGATTGCGGTCGCAGGCGGCCTGTTTGCCTATTCCACCTGGATATTCCTGATTTCCTGGCCGAAAAACTCAACCGGCTAGGCTTGCCGCCTTGATTGCCGCAGCGATTGCCCCGTCTGCAGCCAATTCAGAGGTATCGATAATGACGGCGTCTGCAGCCGGCCTAAGGGGTGCCACGGCACGGTTTTGATCACGATCATCGCGCTGCCTTATGTCCTGCAAAACGGCCTCAAAAGTAACGTCAGCCCCGTTGGCCTGCAATTCCGCCAGGCGGCGCTTAGCCCTTACTTCCGGCGAAGCCGTAATAAACAGTTTCACGTCCGCATCAGGGCAAACAACCGTGCCGATATCGCGGCCATCGAGCACGGCACCGGGCTCCTGCTCGGCAAAACTCCGCTGATAGTCGAGGAGTGCGCTCCGCACCTCGGGAATACTGGCCACAATGGAAGCGGCGGCCCCCACCGCTTCAGTGCGCAGCTCATAATCGAGATAGGCATAGGAATGGAGATTCCGGGCAATGGCAGCGGCAATCTTGCTGTCGTGAATGTCGCCATCGGATTTCAAAAGCTCAAGGCCAACCCGGCGATAGAGTGTGCCGGTATCAAGATGATGATAGGAAAAATGCTGGGCCAGGGCGCGCGCAATAGTGCCCTTGCCGGCGGCGGCGGGGCCATCAACGGCGATGATCACTTGACTTCAAGCGCAGAAATCCGTGCGCCCATGCCTTTCATAAGCCCAACAAAATCCGGGAAGCTTGTGGCAATGAAACTGCTGTCATCAAGGCTCACATGAATGCGTGAGGCAAGCCCCATGACGAGGAAAGCCATGGCGATGCGGTGATCCATATGGGTTGCAACTTTGCCGCCGCCGGGCGCGCCCCCGCCTGAAACTTCCAGCCAATCGGGGCCCGATTGGGTGAGCACGCCATTCTTCTGCAGGCCAGCTTCTACGGCGGCAAGACGGTCACTCTCCTTGACTCGCAATTCTTCCAGGCCATCCATGCGGGTTGTCCCTTCGGCGAAGGAAGCGGCCACGGCGAGGATGGGATACTCATCAATCATCGAGGGGGCGCGGGCCGCTGGCACCCGAACACCGTGGAGCTTCGAGGCCTTTACCTGCAGGTCACCTACTTCTTCGCCGCCGCTCACTCTCTTGTTTTTGATTTCAATTTGCGCGCCCATTTCAAGAAGGGTCACGATGAGCCCGGTGCGCGTCGGGTTGAGCATGATGTTTTCAATGGTGATGTCCGAGCTCTCGCTCAAAAGGGCAGCCACCATGGGAAAGGCCGCCGATGAGGGATCGCCCGGAATATCAATTTCCTGGGCCGTCAATTCGTGCTGGCCCTCAACGGAGATATGACGGGCGCCGTCTTTTTCCTCAACCGTGATCCTGGCGCCAAAGGCTTGAAGCATGCGCTCGGTATGGTCGCGGGTGGCCACGGGTTCAATCACCGTGGTGCGCCCCGGCGCGTTGAGGCCGGCCAACAGCACGGCCGATTTCACCTGGGCTGAAGGCATTGGCAAAGTATAAATAATTGGAACCGCATTTTTTGCGCCATGAAGTGTCAGGGGCAGCGTGGATCCTTCGGCCGCTTCAAACCGCGCCCCCATCTCTTCGAGAGGTTTGGTCACCCGGCCCATGGGACGCTTCGAAAGCGAGGCATCGCCGATGCATTGGGCAATGAGGGGCGTTGTGGCCATGAGGCCCAAAGCAAGGCGCACGCCGGTGCCGGAATTGCCGAAATCAAGGGGTTGAGCGGGTGACTGCAGGCCAGCGACGCCAACGCCCTGCACATGCCAGACACCTTCGTCATCGCGAAATGTGCCGGCACCCAGGGCCGTCATGGCCTTGGCCGTATTCACCACATCCTCAGCCTCCAGCAGACCCTTGATCCGCGTTTCGCCAATCGCAATGGCACCAAACATGAGGGCGCGGTGGGACATGGATTTATCGCCGGGAACCTTGATTCGTCCCTTCAATCCCGAGGTTCTGCGCGATATCAGGGGCTGGATTTTCGGCTGCGGCTGAATCATTTCGCTTGATTCGATACACGGGTTGAATTGGGCTGTCACCCCCTCACCCTTTCTTGGCTTTTGACATTCGGCAAAACCCGTGGCATGGGAGCCTCAATTCCAGTCTTTATGCGATCTCGAAAGGATCAACCGTGGTCAATGCTGAACTCGGAACCAAGCGGACATGCCCTTCATGTGCTTCAAGGTTCTATGACTTGTTAAAGAATCCCATCGTTTGCCCGAAATGCGGCGTGAGCTTCATTGCAGCTGCTATCCTCCCCTCCAAGGGTGATTACCCGGGCGCTGTGCCGGCACCCATGGCAAAGCCCCGCGAGAAGGTGGAGGTTGAAGAAGCCGATACCGCCGACGTCGAACTCATCAGCCTCGAGGATGTCGAGGAAGACGGCAAGGAGGATGACGAAACCGCCGGGATCGAAGATGTCGATCTGGGCCAGGAAGCCGAACCCGCCGATGCGGAAGAGGACGATACGTTCCTTGTTGTCGAAGAAGAAGAAGGCGACAATGTCTCCGGCCTCCTGGACAGTGGCCCGGCAGGCGGCAAGGAAGGCGAGGAGGAAGCTTAATAGCTTCTTTCCAGTCGCGCGAAGTTTTACTTGATTGTTGAAGGGGGTGGAATTAGGTTCCGCCCGCTTCCGGAACCAAAGAGATTTTGGTTTTCGATGTTGAGACCTGTGGGGTCATAGCTCAGTTGGGAGAGCGCTTGCATGGCATGCAAGAGGTCGTCGGTTCGATTCCGTCTGGCTCCACCATTCTTCACTGCAATTCTCTCCCCTCAGTGACATGCCGACAATTCTGTCTGTCGCCCCGACGGAAGTCGGGCCCCAGACTTTGAAAAGGCGTGATTCCGGGAAGCCTGGGTCCTGCCTGTCGTTGGGATGACAGGTGGGGATGAAATTTCATTAGTTCATATCATTTTATTCCTTGACACTATATTCCTAGTATGCCATGTGTATTCCTGTCCATCCCGGAAGGGGTCTCGGTCGCGACGGTGATCAAAGATGGGGTGGATGCGGCGCCTGCGGGTTTGGTGAGACGAACACTGAATTCCCGGGAGCTGCCGGTTGGTTCCTTGGATACTACGGTCCAAGCGCCTTAAATGGCTAAACAACCCTAGCGGCAAACACCAGACACCGTGCGATCTAGGGCTCTGCAAGCGCCAGCCGGATGGCAAAAACCGCCGCAAAAGCGTGGACGCGGACTTCGCGTCACCCGCCGGACGACACGACCGGCATATTTGCGAGCTTTGCGTCCACGCAACCCTTCGCTTCTCTTTCTACCCACCGGAAACGGCATTACTGTTTTCACCCCGGGCGAAGCCGTGGGCGAAGCTTTGCCCAACGCTCATTGACAAGTGAATCTGAGTTTAGAACCGTCATTCCCGCTTTCGAGGCTGTGAAGGAATCTCTTTTTAGGGCCGGCTGGTGGGTTTTGTGCTGGTTTTGATGTTGCCTTGATTGCTGGCTTGCGATGGCGTTTTGTCTGGGCGGTCACTTATGCGGC